>JAOAPF010000099.1 GCA_025462755.1 Edaphobacter sp. | reverse complement strand
CCGCAAAGACAAACCATCGCTACTATTAGTAGCGGCGCAAAGTCGGTATCTTTTACCAATCGGCTTGATGGAAGTTATCTCACCCAACTCGAAGCCGGCCGCACATACCGCCTCAGTTTCTCCTCACTAACCACCTGAAAAGTTCGGTTTACCAAGGGGCAATCAAAGCCGGTGTCTCGCTTCCCATTCTTTCAACGATTGCCAATCATTCAGCCGAACTCGAATGCGGTAAACTCCGAATCCGGGGAGCCACGAATGAGAGCATGAACAGGGATGATATCTCCTCAGTTTGGCGTACTGGATCTTTGCGTCACGCCATGGGATCCACGCCAGCGGTATCCCCGACCGCAGCCCCCAGAAAGTCGTATTTCTCAATTCGCCAGTCGGACCGAGACTGTAGTTACTCGCGACTGCCAGGGAGTATCGAGCCTTTTCGTTATGTAACGATCAGCACTTACCAAAACATTTGCACGCCATCAACCGCGGAGAACCATATGGCTCTCGCTATACTGTGCATCATTGGCTTCATTGCGTATTGGGTACCGACCTTAGCCGCAAACAGCAACCGTCATCGTAATCGCGCAGCGATCGGGATGCTCAACTTATTTCTCGGCTGGACTTTCATTGGTTGGCTGGTGGCCTTGGTATGGGCTGACACCGACAACTGCGAAAATTGATGATAGAAGCTTTCCGGGGTTCTGGGCGTATGACGGGTAATCCTTCCCTTACCCGTCGTTGGTCGTTCGGGCGCGTAACGGAAGGGTTGCCGACAATCCAGGAGCTACTAATTTCCAGTCAATGGCAGATGCTGAAAGAGCTTCCTGACACCACGCAATAGCGAGAAAGGCCACCCGAAGTCGGCCTTCTCCTGACTAACCTGACGGAGTGCTTACTGGCAGCCTGCGAACGCCAGCGTCGGCACCGGAACCGTCGTTCCGGCCACCGGCGTCAGCGCAGCGGACTTCAGCTCGCTTGGCGAACAGTCCAGTTGCCCGCCCGATGCCGGCACCGTCGCGATCAAATCGACGATGTACGATGCCGGAAGCGTGCTCTGTGTCAGCGCGATGCTGCCCGCCGAGTAGGCTCCCACAAAGACCGGTCCGGCCGACATCTTCAGGTCGTAGCTTACGCAGTCGGTCCCAGCCGGGCAGTTCGCACTGCTCGATGTTGTCAGCGAGAGTTCGATTGGCGAGAGGCCTGGGACGAGAGGCACCGTCACCGTCAGGGTGCTCGACACCACCTCGAGGGTGCTTAACTGGACATCTGTCACGGTTCCTGCAGGCGGAGTCGCCCCGTTTTGCGACGTCACCATGCCGTGCAGAACAGCCGGTGCTGTCGACACCGTCGGCAGCGCATGCAGCGAGACAACAGAGATCGTCTGTCCCGGAGCAACGCCCGTTACAACGGTCGGCGAATACACAACACCGGCCGAACTCCGGCTAACGATTACAAGATCGTAGGTGCCTGTCGGCAGCGGGCAGAACACAAACGATCCATCGGTCCCGGCTATTGTGCTCATGGAAATGCGGTCCACTCCGTTAGCATCCTTCTGCTCGAGCGCAATCTCCACAAGGCCGTCCACAGGCTTGCCTGTCGTATTGTCGACAATGACGCCGTTGATGGACGTCGATGTGGTGCTCACCTCGCCTGCGTGGAGCACAGGCTTCAGACGGTAGTTTCCGTTGCCCTCGATCACGATCGAATCGCACGTGTCAAAGTCGATATCGAGGTCCTTCGTCTGTCCCGCAGCGATATTGAAGCCACCGTTCGCGATCTGTCCCGAGGGAATATTGAGTCCGGTCTTGGCTTCGCTCGAGAGCAGCAACGTGTGGATGCTGTTGTCGGCCAGCACGACGCAGTTGGCCTGGCTGCCGCATGCGTCGCTTCCGCCATTGCCCTTGCCCTGTCCCGCCGGAACGGTCGGCGACAGGATCACGCGAATCTGCTGGTAGTTGCCCGCCTGCAGTTCCAGCTTATCTCCCAAGTTTGCCAGGAAGCATTGGCTGACCACCGGCCCCAGCAGGTCAACCTGCTGCGGCGACTGGGTCAACTTGGGTGTCAGGTCAACCCAGCCCGCGTCGTTTGGTCCGGCGCTCGCACTGGTGTGGGCCTGGACGTCGGAGATCGTGACGTAGACGTGCGAAAAGGGACCGTTGGGAGAGGTACAAGTCGAGGGATCACTCAGATGAACGTTCGCCGTTGCCATGCCCGTCGTCGTGGCACCGCTCGTTCCGTTGCTGCAGCCAACAATAATCCCGGCCGCTGCCGCCAGCGCACCAACAATCAAGGTAAAGAGGAAAAAAATTCGCAAAGAACGCTTATTTTCAGAGTCATTTATTTGTGTGGACATTGGGAGGGCCTTTTCTTTCAGAGATGCCGTAACGTTGATGGGGCTAGTGTTGGTTGCGTTTCAGTTAAGACTAGAACATGAACAACCTCCCGAACCTAACGGGAAGGCGATAACAGCTGAAACCGAATCGCTTTCTTGTGCGATGCAAACATCGCTTCCGGGCGTTGCGCGAGCACCGGCAGACTTAGGGGAGCAGTCCCCGTTATAACGAACAATGACCCTTTTGTCGTAGCAGACGCACAACTTAAGGACGCCGACTTGCCCTCATCCTTCCTGACGCCACGCAATAGGGGGATTCCGTTGCCGCCGGATTCGTTGGAAAGCAGCCACCCGCTACAGTATCGAAAGAGCCGATCAGCCTGCCGACGGAGAGAACAGCCGTGTGACGATAAGGTTTATGAAAAGAGTAAAACAGGGGAACAGAATTGACATCAGGCGATGTATAACTTCCGGCTTGCCAACAACCCGCCCGGAACGCGAACCAATGGTTTCTCTGGATGAGCGCATTGCCCTGTTACCTACAATTGAGATCTCAAACTCCGGCTACATTCCTGAACACTGGCCGACCAGGTGGGACCTATCCAGTTCGCCGCGCTGACGAAGGGATATGCAGGCCGCGCCAATCAGGCTTCGCCGGGATCCGTCGCTCCGCCAAGTGCCTGGGACCGCATAATGTCGCAGACGGGTCCTTTGCCTGGGTGGGTTCGCCTTTCTACTGCGAGCTTCACAGGGTTGGCCGAGATATACCGGTCGGCCTACTATTAGTTCGGCGGCACCGAGACGGTGGGGGAGCTGAATGACAATTGGCACCATCGACAAATCACAACGCAAAGCAGCAACAGTTGTGGGATTCTCTTATCTGTTTGCACTGCCGCCGGCGATCTTCGCCGAGTTCTACGTACGCACCCAACTCATCGCCTTCGACAATGCCGCACAAACGGCGCAGAACATCATGGCGCACGAACGGCTCTTTCGTCTGGGCATCGCAAGTAATCTCACCGTCTTCGCGCTCGATGTCGTCCTGATCACTGCTCTTTACGTGGTCCTCATGACAGTCAATCGAAGCCTCGCGTTACTGGCCCTGGGCTGGGGGCTGATCGAGACCGCAATCCTGGTCGTTGTCACACTCAGTGACTTCGATGTTTTGCGGGTACTCAGTGGTGCGGACTACCTGCATGCATTCGAAGCCAACCGGCTGCAGGCCCTGGCGAGGCTGTCGATCAGTGCGCATGCCGATGCGTATAACGTCGGCCTGGTGCTGGCTGGGCTTCGAAGTACTGCCTTCTGCTATTTGTGGTTCAAGTCCCGCTTCATCCCAAGAGTATTGGCGGCATGGGGAATGGCTGCGTCCTTTCTGATGGGAGCGTGCGCATTCTCGTTCATCATCCTTTCTGAGCTTGCGAGGGTAATCCCCGTTGAGATTTATGGAGCTCCTATCTTCTTTTTCGAACTGACAATGGGCTTCTGGCTCCTGCTGAAGGGATTACCACCTTCCGCAGGTGCGCCCGATGGATTAAGCAGGTCGAGAGTCCAGGAGTTGACATGACACGCACCACAAACGCAAGAATCGCTGGATTCACGTACCTTTTCTACGCGGCGATCGGCGTGTGCATCGAGCTGCTGATGCACCAGGCGAGGGGCGTCGGCGATGATGCCGCGAAACTCGCACACATCGGTCAGCATGCGATGAACGTGCGCCTGTCGATCCTGATTGCGTTGCTCGAAGGCCTCTCGTCCCTCGTGCTCGCCGTGACGCTTTACGGGATCACACGCGACGAGGACCACGAGCTTGCAATGCTCGGCTTGGTCTGTCGCGTTGCTGAAGGTGTCCTCGGTTCGATCAATAACATCCCGAGCTACCTGGGACTGCTGTGGCTAACAAAGGCGGGGGTCGGAACGGATGTCCCCGACATGCCCACAGCGAACGCGCTGCGGGCATTTCTGCTGATGCCTGGCGGGAGCGTTCCCCTCGGTGCGTTCTTTTTTGCCGTCGGAAGCCTGATCTTTTCCTGGCTACTCCTGCGCGGACGGATGGTCCCCATCTCAATAGCATGGCTGGGCGTGTTCGCGTCGGGCCTGCTCGTGGTGGTACTTCCCGTGCAACTGGCCGGTTTCTCCACAGGGCCGCTGACCGGATACTACCAGTGGCTACCGGCGCTCGTATTCCAAGTCGTGCTCGCGCTGTGGCTGCTCATCAAAGGTGTTGCCAAACCGGCGACGCAATGAGCCCTACCCCGCAAGATGATCGGTAATCTTGAACGCGCACCTCGCCACGAGTGATCGTCGATTGGCGCCAAATCGCC
>JAOAPF010000151.1 GCA_025462755.1 Edaphobacter sp. | reverse complement strand
ACCAGCGACACATACGGCGCCTTCTCAAAGATCCGCTCGCCCTCCTGCTGCGCCACGCACCCCAGGACAGCGAACTTCTTCCCCTCACCCTGCAGCCGCTTGTACTCATTCAGCCGATGAAACACCTTCTGCTCGGCCTTATCGCGAATCGAGCAGGTGTTATACAGAATCAGCCCAGCCTCGCCCTCGTCCTGCACCCGGGCATACCCCTGCTGCTCCAGCGTCCCAATCACCTTCTCGGAGTCATGGGCATTCATCTGGCAGCCGAACGTCTCAATGTAAAAAGTCTTGCTCACCGCTACAGTATATCGCTCACGGCCCAACCCGTCCCACGCCGAGCGCCGGCTAACCCGCACAAATCCTTGCCAATACCCCTCCACAATTCCCTCATTCAGCAATACAAAAACAACATTTCAATGAACCAAAAATATACCTCCCCGCCACCTTGCGTAATCTTGCCGGGAAGGAGCATGATTACGCCCGGTTCATTGGAGACGAATATGAAAATCCTAACAATGGCGATAGTTGGAGTGGCCCTGGTTACCGCTGGTTCCGTGAGAGTAAGTGGAGGACAGATGCTTCCGCCACAATCGCTTCCATGGGCAAATCAAATGCCGTCCAACATGTCCCAACCCGACATCATTCGACACATGGAACAGCAACGCCTGCGGATCACCGAACGGCAGAAGCGCCTCGAGGCCGATACGGAAAAATTGGTCGCGTTAACCACGGCATTGAAAGAGCAGGTCGACGAGTCCAACAAAAACATTCTGTCAGTCGACATGATCAAGAAGGCGGAAGAAATTGAGAAGCTGGCCCACAGCGTGAAGGAACGAATCAAAGGATGAAAACAATCATCCCCAGACCCCAGCAACAGACCAGGGAAAAGGACGCAGGCCTGCCTCCCGTCTTTAAGTCTTTTTGACCTTAGCCCCGCGAGTTCGTTTGAGGCTGCTCATCGCTTGAATACCGACAGGCAATCCCTGCCTCAGCTTCTCTTCCACACCATTCAGTATCGGCGATGGCCCATCGATTCCAGAGTTGGCCTTAGGCAAAATTATCTTGCCTTTCAGAGTGTCGGCGAAGACGGCCGTCAGAAACTTCCCCATCTCCTCTTCGTTGGTGATCCCCTTCTTCGCCAGCTTTGCCGAACGCGTATCCTCAGGGAGGACAACTCCCTCAAATAATACGTCGGCGGCTCCGCTCTTCCTGGTCCGCGTCTTCCCTGTCCGCGCCAATGGCGATTCCCTCTCAAAAACAATCTGAATCGGCGCAACGCTAAATCGGGGCCTTGACGCGCTCATACTTCATCGGGTCTTGGTAGCGCCACCGGGGCTCGAACCCGGACTCTCAGCCTTGAAAGGGCCGCGTGTTAACCAGTTACACCATGGCGCCATACACACAACAAGTTCAACTACTCAACTATATGCCGTCTGCTTCTAAGAAACGGAAGAAGAGAAAATTTTGGTAGCGTTACCGGGGCTCGAACCCGGACTCTTCGCCTTGAGAGGCCTATTCAGAGTCTTAGTATACCAAAGCACAGCAGTGCATAACAGTGCATGTCGTTCATTCTACAGAATGAGCATTTTGGCTTGCAGTGCCTATTCGTGCATAAGCGTGTACAAATATCCGGTACCAACAGCCACCAAAACAGCCACCAACAACACTCAGACGGTTGATGCGCGATTCACCTTTACATTTCGCCGAGCGCGAGGTTCATGTCTATGACTTCAGCATCGCTTCAAGGGATTTGAACAGCAGGCTTGGTGCCGTCTCCAATGCCCGAGATATACGGAAGAGCATCGTCAGGCAAGGTTCTTTGTTCCCACGTTCCATGTCGCTGATATACGTTCGGTTTGTTTCGCTGCGGAACCCCAGTTCCTCCTGTGACAATCCCTTCGCGGTCCGCAGGCGGTGTAGAACCTTGCCAAAAGCTTCGGCCTCCCTGCTTCTGAGGGCCTTCCTTTTGGGATTCGCAGTCTTTGACATGCGAACTATGATCCCTGTATGAATGCTATAGCACTACATGCTATAGCATTCATAAGGAGATGCGTGCGAGGGTGGTTACTACAACGTTGATGCCGGATGTACAAAAGTTCCTGTATTCGCGCCAAGAGGCGGCATACGCTTTGGGGATTAGCGTCAGAAGCGTCGACTACCTGATCGCGAACAAGAAACTCCTCGTTCGTCGCCTCGGCGGCAGAGTTCTGATCCCCGTATCCGAAGTCAGGAGGGCTTCGAGGCGCGATTTCAAACCGCTAGATCGCCTCAGATCGACGTAGGCACCTTCCGACGCGCTATCCTCACGGCTTCAAGATCGACATCGTGCAACACGGCGCGTCGAGTGGATCGCCCATCTTTTCGTGGGATGCCTGGCCCATCCAATTGTAATTCCCGGTTTCTACGGGAAGCGGTCCTGCGACACGTTGAAATATATGGCTTTTCATCGGTTGTACAGCTATTCTGGCTCCTCTGATCAGAGACAGTTTTTCCGTTCCACGAAAGAAAGCGATGACAGCTACTGTGCCCGATGAATTTGATGCGTTGAAAATCATTACAAAGACCCTCGAGCCTTTTAAGTCAGAGGATCAAACTCGGATGTTGCGCTGGGTTGCGGAGAAGCTTAATCTTCATGCGCCCCCTCCTGTCGTGCCGCCTTCTGGAACGATACCGCCAGTTGCTCAGCCGCCGTCGCAGCTCCCAACGTCGGGTTCAGTTGATATCAAGAGCTTCCTTGCGGCCAAACAGCCTAAGAACGATACTCAGTTTGCTGCAGTTGTTGCTTACTACTATCGGTTCGAGGCACCGGAGAAGAAGGACGCCATTACAACGGATGATCTCCTTGAAGCCTGCCGCCTCGCAGTGTACAAGCGTCCCCCGGCGCCCGGCCAGACTCTTCGCAATGCGGTCAATGCCGGTCTTCTGGACAAGAAGGAACGAGGCTCATTTTCGATCAACTCCGTAGGTGAAAATTTGGTCGCCGTGACGCTGCCTAGCGACGGCGCTTCAGGCGATACGCAAGTGCGCCGGAGACGTATAAAGAAGGCAACGCCGAAGGCTCCCGCGAAAAAGACTACTGCGAAAAAGGCCGCAACCAAGAAAGACTCTCCAAATTCGAAGTGACAGACTCACACGAGACCCTCGAAGCAGCCCTCGGCGAAATAGGCCGTTTGCAGAAACTTGTCTCGAAGGGCAGGTCCCGGCAGGTTTCGAGCGCCGGGGAAATTGACGTCGTGAAAGCTCACGCTCAGACGTGGTTCCGAACGCGACGACCGATCCTTGTAGCGTCTCTCGGTGAGCCCTCACTACAAGAGGTTGATGAAGCTTTCCGAGAAATCTTGAGCGCAACACATCGAGCCACTTCCCGCACTCGCTATATCGCTCTCCTGAAACTTCTAAGAAGGCTGTTTAGTGCGTTGCAGGCGGATAAGGCTATCGAGCTTTCGAGCCCAATTGAGCCGTCAAACACATCCGACGCTCCGCCGTCATTCGGAGCAATTGCGGCCGATGCTGAAATGCAGAGAATACTCATCAGCCGATGGGAGGAGTGCGTCGCCTCTGTTGGCTACGGTCTACCAATCGCGGCGACGGTGATGCTTGGCGGATTGCTGGAGGCGGTGCTTATCGCACGCATCAACAAACTCCCCGACCAGAGCACTATCTTCAAAGCGAAGGCCGCACCCAAAGATAAGGCCGGCACCGTTCTCAAACTTCGAGAATGGACTTTGAATCACTATATTGATGTGGCCAATGAGGTGGGTTGGATTTCGGATACATACAAGGACGTAGGCGCGGTCCTCAGGGACTACCGAAACTACATTCACCCATACAAAGAATATCAGCACAAGAAGACGCTCACTCCCGACGATGCAAAGGTCCTTTGGGAAATCGGTAAGACCATGATGCGGCAGGTTCTTAAACCGTAATCCTTTGAGCCCATGTGAACGGCGTCTAATCCAGGTCCAGTTCGTAATGAGAACGGGCTTATCGTCATCGCGCCCATGCCGACCCGAGGCCGCGCCTAACCAGGCTCGAACCCGGACTCTTCGCCTTGTAAAGGCGATGCGTCGGGTTGATCAATAAGTCGCGTGCCGACGCAAACCGCATAAACGTTGAGGTTTCCATTACGACGTTTGCAATGGGTTGCACAACGCTGAACCGGATGACAGTACCAACAGCCACCAAACAGCCACCAGCACTACATAGGGTACTCGCAAGTAATTGAAAATGGTAGCGTTACCGGGGCTCGAACCCGGACTCTTCGCCTTGAGAGGGCGACGTGTTAACCAGTTACACCATAACGCCAGAACCACATATTCGCAGGAGGATGTTCTCTCCAGCGCGTCTCTAAAGTATAGCAAGCAGCCGAGTGTAACTCAAGGCAACGCAACCGACCGGATAGCCTCATCGCACCTCACTTCACTCTTCGACCGCCGACCTCAACCTCCCCAGCGCCTGGTCCCATTGCGCCGACACCAAATCCAGATACTCCTTCAGCTCGTCGATCGGCTTCGGATCGAGTTCGAACAGACTCTCTCGCCCTGTACGAACCCCATGCACGATTCGCGCCCGCTCCAGCACCCGAAGATGCTTTGTAATCGCCTGCCGCGTCAGCTTGGAGCCCGCAGCCGACTGAGCATCCGTCAACTCAGAGATCGAAGCCGGCCGGCCATCGCTGAGCCTCGCTACCAGAGCCAGCCGCGTCGCGTCGCCCAGCGCTGCAAAGACAGCCGCAGGACTCTGCCGTGTGGCGCCGGCTCCGCTACGGTCTCTCTGCGACATAGCTCTCGATGTTCTTCAGCTGCTGTCCCCAGCCGTTCTCATTCATGCGGAACGCTTCGAGACGCCGGTCGCTCGGAACCCTGTCGAAGCCCGACTCCGTTACCGTCAGGAGCGTACCCTTCGCACTCTTCTCCAGCCCGAACTCCACCAGCGTCGGAATCTCCTGCGAATAATCAACCTTGGGATTAATCGTATAAGGATGCCAGGTATAGGAGAAGTACCGTTCCGGTTCAATCTTCTGCACCACCACAATCATTTGAAGATGCTCATAACCAGGATGCGCAATCTGGCCCCGCGCCTCCTTCCCCGCAACGAACGGCCCCTCCAGCTTCACCCGGAACCACTCCCCAAACTCGCGATAATCCGTCAGCGCCTGCCACACTCTCGAAACCGGCGCCTTCAGGTCAATCTGCTTCTCAATCCGGTCATTCGCCATAATGCAACCTCCGAGTTGCATATTAGCGCACCCAAGCCAAGAACGCAACCCATAGGTTGCGCTTCACATCAGATTGAATGATAACGGCCATTGCACTTCAAGTGAATCCCAACAGCATCCAGATGTCTGGCGTGTAGAGCATCCAGCCTTATGTGTTTTGCCTGGTTTCCTCAGCTGCCTTCCGTGCAGCAGCCAAGACCGCAGGATAGGTGTACGGAGACCATTTCAATACGTATCCATTGCCAAGCTCAGTGGTGAACTTGAACTTGTAGGCATCTGGATGTTCTGAGCCGGTCGATTGCTCATACTCCC
>JAOAPF010000131.1 GCA_025462755.1 Edaphobacter sp. | reverse complement strand
GGAGGGCTGGTGGTGAAATAGTCGCGAAACGGCACGCTGCCGTGCAGGAGGCTGACGCCTCCGACGTACTCTCCAGCGCCCGATCGGAGACCGGCGAAACGATTGAAGAACAGAGAGAAGAAGAGAGCAGTCAGCACCATCGCGAGCACGGCGCCGGTGATGACCGTCCGCCTGCTGCGAACCTCATTCATCTGTACTCCGGCAGATGCTCCCCGTACCTGACCGTGCCGCAGCGATGCTGTTAGTTGATCCGTCACGTCGTTTGTCTCTTTCGCCGTAAGCGATTCGTGCCCAGGTTCTATGGAAACAGAATGCAGGCAGGAAGAAAACTGCAGCCCCTTTACTTTGCGGGGGAGAGGCCGGTTGGCTGGAGGATGAGGTAGCAGGAGTCCGGGACTTTCTGGAATTCGTGCATAAAGATGCTGCCGCAGAAGCGATGGGTCTCCTGATACCCGTTGATCTGGGCATAGTCAAGGATGGGATTGTCGTCCGGACGGTAGTCCAGGTTGAACTGCTGCATGAGAAGGATGAGGTCGGGGTGAGTGGCGACTGTCTGGGGGGTGTCGATGTCGATAGTGTTGCCGGTGCTCCAGAGCCAGAAGGCTGTGGGCTGGTTGAAAAAAATATTGCGGGAGAAGTAGGGGACGACGGCTGTGCTCTCAGGTCCGAAGGCGGCGATGCGCAGGTTTGAAGGAAGCGTGAGAAGGTAGGCGGCGGTGGCTTTGGCTCCGGAGTAGGGCGAGTCGATGTCGTAGCGGATGGCGCGCCATGTCCAGGAAAGCTGCAGGAGGCAGACGAGGAAGAGAAACCCGCCAAGGATTTTCTGGAGGTTCAGGCCTGGAGAAGCGTCGGCGTTGGGGTCCCACGCCGCCCAGAGGATCATGAGGAGAGTGACCCATATGAGACCGAGGTGCCAGGAACGGGCGTAGACGAAGCTGAAAAAGAGACTGATGGCGCCGAGGGGGAGGAGCAGCAGAAGTTGGCCGCGTGCGTAAAGAAACGCGACGACAAGCGCATAGAGTGCGAACGCGATGAGGTAAGAGCTGGAGATGGAGTAGCTGAGACGTCTGGGGAGACTGGCGAGGCGACCGCGGATGCCGCCCTGCTCTATCTGAGTCGCGGAAGGCGCTGGCGGGGGGGATGGTGGCAGCGCTTGTACCCAGGCAGGATATTGGGTGGTCGTTTGGGGGCCGAGGAGGACGCGTGTCACCGCAGGCGAAGTGACGGTGGTGAGATCGTGGGGCAGCGGAAAAATAGTCAACCCGGCGACAGCGACTGAGGCGGCAAAGATTAGGGTCGCGGGAATGAGGCTTCGCTTTGTGATGGGGTCGGTTTGGCCGGGGCGCAGGTGGTTCCAGCCATAGATTGCGGCAACGAGACAGGCGACCAGCGTGCCATGAATGCTGACGTTGGCGAGGAGCGCGAGATAGATCGCGAGCAGGACGGGACGTGGTTTTGGCTGGCGATAGGCATGTGCCACAAGAAAGCAAAGCAGAGGAAAGAGAACGTAGCTGCGGGCCACTACGGAATACTGATAGGCGAGATAGAAGCTGAAGGGAAGAATAGCTCGCAGATAGAACGGGAAAGGTGAGAGGCGCAGAAGAACATAGATGCCTGCGGCTGCAATGGCGGCGGAGATCCAGCAGAAGATGAAGTAGCCGATGTGAAGGTGACTTGGAATCCAGAGGATGACATACCAGAGCGGCGGATGACTCTCATACCGGAGGCCGTGCGACAAGAGCTGCGGCAGGCTGAGATCCCGTGCGAGAAGCCACGCTTGCGCTTCGTCGTTCCATGGTTCATGCCGGGGAACGGTGAACGCGAGCATGATGAGATAGGCCAACCATACTGCGAGATCCCGGCGCTTCCAACCCTGCATAACGGTAAGTCTAGCAGGGGTTGGTGCGTGATCTGTGGTGTTGTGGACGGGAGAATCGCGCGAACCGCTGTCGGAAGAATCATTGTTGTAGGACTGAAGTCTTCTTCTCTCGGGAAAGGCCATACGTATACTGGCTTAAGCTTGTTTTTCTCAGGGGTGGATCTTTTTCGATGGGCAAAACTGCAGTGATCATCGGGGCCGGGCCGGCGGGGTTGACGGCTGGGCTTGAGTTGCTTCGGCGGACCGATATTAAACCGATTCTTCTGGAGGCAAGCGAGGAGATTGGCGGAATCTCGCGGACGATTAAGTACAAGGGCAACCGGATGGATATTGGAGGCCATCGGTTTTTCTCCAAGAGCGACCGGGTGATGGAGTGGTGGGTGGAGCTGATGCCGCCCGATGTGGGGGATGCGGGGTCGGAGCCTCACGAGAATCAGACAGAGATAAGTTATCAAGGGAAAAAACGTATGGTTGCGGTGCCGGCGCATCTGCAGGAGGAGCCGGTGCTTCGCGGCGCTGGGCCGATCGATCACCACGCGGCGGAGGAGACTGAGTCGGAGGAGGAACCTGATCCGGAGGACGCCGAGATGCTGGTGAGCGTCGCTCCACATGATCCTGACCTTGTGATGCTGATTCGTCCGAGAAAGAGCAGGATCTATTATCTGCGGAAGTTTTTTGACTATCCGATTACGCTGACAGGGACTACGCTGAAAAACCTCGGACTGGTGCGGACGTTCAGCGTCGGGACGAGTTATATGAAGTCGCGGGTGAGCCAGATCACTCCGGAGAAGAGCCTTGAGGACTTTCTGATCAACCGGTTTGGGAGGCAGCTTTATCTGACGTTTTTTAAGAGCTATACCGAGAAGGTGTGGGGGACGCCGTGCAATGAGATTTCTGCCGAGTGGGGAGCGCAGCGAATTAAGGGGCTGAGCCTCACGACGGCGGTAAAGCATTTTGTAAAGAAGGCATTGGGCGGAAAGAAGAAGGGCAGTGGCGATCTGGCGCAGAAGGGGACGGATACGAGTCTGATCGAGCGCTTCATGTATCCGAAGTTTGGCCCCGGGCAGTTGTGGGAGCATGTGGCTGATCAGATCTGCAAGAAGGGTGGGGAGATTCACATGCAGTGGAGGGTGGATCGGATTCACTGCTCGGTGGAGGGTGGTGTGAAGCGCGTGGTTTCGATCGATGCGGTGAATGAGAAGGGCGAACGGCGGACGTTTGCGGGGGACTATTTCTTTTCGACCATGCCGATGCGCGAACTGGTGGAGGCGATGGATGCTCCGGTACCAGCGAACGTGCGCGAGGTGAGCGCGGGGCTGCAGTATCGGGACTTTATTACGGTGGGGCTGCTGGCGGACAGGCTGAAGGTGCAGGAGCCGGATGGTGGCCTGCTGAAGGATACATGGATCTACGTGCAGGAGCCGGATGTGATCCTGGGACGGTTACAAATATTCAATAACTGGAGCCCGTACCTGGTGGCGGACCCGGCGAAGGTGTGGATTGGGCTGGAATACTTCTGCTACGACACGGATGATCTTTGGAAGATGCCGGATGAGGAGCTGAAGAAGTTCGCGATCGCCGAGGTGGCGAAGATCGGGATTTTGAAGGCGGAGGATGTTTTGGACGGGCATGTCGTGCGGGTGCCGAAGACCTATCCAGCTTACTTCGGGACATATGACCGGTTCCAGGAATTGCGTGAGTTTACCGATGGGTTTGAGAATCTGTTTCTGGTGGGGAGAAACGGGATGCATAAGTACAACAACCAGGACCACAGCATGTTGACGGCGATGACGGTGGTTGATGGTCTTGTGGCCGGGCATGTCGATAAGACTGCGCTTTGGGGGATCAACACGGAGCAGGAGTACCACGAGGAGAAGAAGTAGAACTTGAGGAAGATTCTCATCGTCGGGACGCTGCTGCTCGCGATCTTCGTGGCGATGTTTCGGCAACGGATCTTTGTGCGGGATCCGCTGGGGAAGGTGGAGCGGAACGGGGTCGCGCAGGATGGGACGCGGCTGTACATCAACTACTCGAACGACGTGCTGGTGGAGGATTCGGCGCGGCATCAATTTGTTTTGGTGCAGGGCTGGAATACGCTGCCTGGGGTTCCGCAGCATCTGTTCTGCCTGACCGGGATGGTGTGCTGGACGGATGCGGATAAGGCGGCGGTGTTTCCCGCGGAGGGCATGGGCGGGAGAACGCCAGCGGTGATGGGCGCAAAAGAAGTTACGTTCGTCGATGAGTCGGGCGCGAAGGTCAGGGTGGCGCTGCGGTAGGCTCATCGCGGTGGAAAATAAGGCGTAACCTGCAGGGGTAAATCCAATCTAACGTTTCGAACGATACTTGAGTGAAGAGCCATGCGTGGAAGCGCAGGATGGGAGCTCGGATGCCAGAGAATCCGAAGAAGCCGATGGATGGTGGCGGACCGATTGAGCCAGCCAAGCCGGTGAAACCGATAGCTCGGCTGGCTGACGAGACGGTTGAGAACGCGCCGAAGGGATCGCCGGTTGCGGCAAATGAACCTGCAACGAAAGATGTTGTCGCCGATACCGCCATGGTCGCGCCTGTTGCTGTTCTTCCTGAGCCGACTGCTGTCATGGCCGCCCCAGAAGGAGAGACGAAGAGGCCTGTAACGGCAGCGACTATACGGTTGGAGAGGAAGCATCCGCTGGCGATTCGGTGGATGCACTGGGTTAACTTTCCGGTGCTGTTCACGATGATCTGGAGTGGACTGCTGATTTATTGGAACGATTCGGATAATGCGTACCAGCATCCGCATGCGGTGTATCGGGTGGGCGTGGGGTCGCTGACGCTGGTGCGGCTGTTTCCTCCTTGGTTCTGGAAGGTGATCAATGCGCCGTATCGCGTGACGGAGGGTTTGGGGTATCACTTTTTCTTCATGTGGCTATTTGCGATCAACGGGATTTTGTATGTTGCGTACCTGTTGATCTCGGGGGAGTGGAGATTGCTTGTGCCGGAGCGTAGGTCGATCAGAGATGCGATTCAGGTGACGCTGGTTGATCTGCATCTGCGGAAAGGGCTGCCGCCGCAGAAGAAGTACAACGGCGCGCAGAGGATTGCTTACAGCGCGGTGATTTTGATGGGGTTGGGATCGCTTGTGACGGGGCTTTCCATCTATAAGCCGACGCAGGTTCACTGGGTGACGACGCTGCTTGGCGGGTATGAGATGGCGCGATGGGAACATTTCTGGTTGACGATGGCCTTGTGCGCGTTTTTTGTGGTGCATGTGGTGCAGGTGGTGCTTGCGGGATGGAACAACTTTCGCTCGATGGTGAGCGGGTATGAGATTGTGCCGGCGACGAAGGCTTCGCTTGAGGAAGAAAGGAGTGCGCGATGAGCGACGGACGCGAGGAACGGAAGGAGCAGGAGGAGCGGCGGAAGTGGGAGGAGAAAAAGGATCCTGACCGTCATCAAGGCGATCGGGATCGAGACTGGGAAAAGGATGGGGAGCGCGAACGGAGGGATTCGCGGGCCGTTGAATCGCTGGATGCGGTGGTGCGGGCGGAGTCGACGCGGCGGACGCGGAGGAGTTTTCTTGTAGCTGCGGCTGCCGCGGCTGGTGGGTATGGTTTTTATCGATGGATCGATCGCAGCCCCGGGGACCAGTTGATTCCCAGGCCGTTGCGCAAGATGCTGGACTTCAATGCGAAGGTGGCGCGCGGGGTATTTGATGAGCGTGGGTTGGCCCCGACGTATCCCGTGAGCAAGTCGATGGAACTGCGGACGAACGGGAATTATGGATTGAAGATGGATTTGGTTCCGGAGAGCTACCGGCTGCAGATGGTGGGGGTGGAGAATGCGAAGCGGTTTCCGCAATACGTCGACGATGTGACGGCGTGGGAGTACAAATACGCGGCGAAGAAGGAGCCGGGGCCGGCGGAGCATGATACGAAGGTAGCTCCGAAGGATGAGGCAAAGGTCGATCCGAATAGCGATGCCGGAGCGGGCGAAGGGCCGATGATGCAGGGTGGACCGGCTAGCACGATGGTTGGTGGGAGTGGTGAGAAGAAGGAAAAGACGAAGTTGCCTCCTGCTTTTGAAAAGGCGCTCGCAGACCTCAAGAAGTCACAGGGGCACAAGCGGCCGCGAGGGCAGGAGGAGGCGGGGATGTCGGACAACACGCTTGATGCGGGGACGCCGGGGCTGTTGCTCACGCTGGACGATGTGAGGAGTCTGCCGCATCAGGAGTTAGTGACGGAGTTCAAGTGTATCGAGGGCTGGAGCCAGGTGGTGCACTGGGGTGGGTACCCGCTGGCGGATTTGATTGCGAAGTACCCGCCGGAGAGGAAGCCGGATGGATGGCCGCCGAAGTACGTGTATATGGAGACGCCGGATGGGGACTACTATTGCGGATTTAGTCTGCAGGCGTGCCAACATCCGCAGAGTCTGTTGGCGACAGAGATGGCTGGCAAGCCGCTGACGCAATGGCATGGCGCACCGATACGGTTACATATGCCGATCAAATACGGTTACAAACAGATCAAGCGCATCGGGCTGATTGCGTATACGGATATGCAGCCCGATGATTACTGGACAAAGCTGGGGTACGACTGGTACGCCGGGCTTTAGCGTGCGACAGGTACGCCCACACCTACCACTTGATTGGGGTTGGACTTCTGGAGAGCGATCCATTGAGTAGTCCGGGCGTCGAGCATGTCGAGCGGAAGTGCGCCCCCGCTGAGGATCTCGTCGTGGAAGGTGCGGATGTCGAACTTGGGGCCTAGCTCTTTTTTCGCTCGCTCGCGGAGTTCGATGATCTTGAGCTGGCCGAGCTTGTAGGAGCAAGCCTGCGCGGGCCAGGCGATGTAGCGGTCGGTTTCGGACTGGATGAGAGGCTCGTTGACGTCGTTCTGGCGCATGTAGTCGACAACCTGGTCGCGGGTCCAGCCCTGTGCGTGGATGCCGGTGTCGACGACGAGGCGCACGGCGCGGAAGAGCTCGGAGTTGAGGCGGCCGTAGTCGCTGATCGGATTCTGGTAGAAGCCGACCTCTTTGCCGAGCTGTTCGGCGTAGAGGGCCCAGCCTTCGGAGTAGGCGCTGAAGCCGGTATGGAGGCGGAACTTGGGCAGGCCCTTGAGCTGTTGCTGGACGGAGAGCTGCATGTGATGCCCGGGGATGCCTTCGTGGTAGGCGACCGCCTCGTCGAGCAGAAGGGTGCGGTGGGCGTAGTCGCTGGTGGCGACGCTGAC
Source organism: Edaphobacter sp. (assembly GCA_025462755.1). Lineage (GTDB taxonomy): Bacteria > Acidobacteriota > Terriglobia > Terriglobales > Acidobacteriaceae > Edaphobacter. The sequence goes on along the minus strand of JAOAPF010000131.1, from coordinate 6,620 downwards.
GCGGCCTGGGCGTTTGCCGTCGGGCGTGCCGGTCTGGTAGTGGGTCGAGTCGGCTGACTGAAACACGGGGATGGCTTCTACGGTGACTGGGCTGCCGGGGATGAAGGTGAAGAGCTGGGGGAGCTTGGGCTGCATCTGGGCGATGTAGTGGCGGTAGTCGTCGAGGATCTGCTCGGCGGAGGTGGGGGTCCACTTGGGATTGCTGTTGATGGAGGCGCGGAAGGCGGCGAGGTCCTTGAAGCCGGCCTTGTGGGCGAGGGTGGTCATCTCGGCGGTGATGCGGGTGACTTCGTTGAGGCCGATGGTGTGAATCTGGTCGGGTGTGAGGTGCGTCGTGGTGCGGCCGAGGATGTCATTCTGATAGCGCTTTGCGCCGTCGGGCAGCGAGGTGACGGCGAGACTGGTGCGGCCGTGCGGGGCATAATCGCTTCCGATGAACGACGCGAAGGTCCGATAGGCCGGGATGACGTCCTTGTTTACGGCTTCGGTGACCTCGGCAGTGAGACGTTTCTGTTCTTCAGGGGAGATGCTGGCTGGGTACTTCTTCGTGGGGATCAGGAAGGGGTCGGCCTCAATGATCCCGTGGCACTGGCCGGGAACTTTTTCGAGCAGGAAGCGGACGGGCATGAGGTTGTCTCTCATGCCGGCGCGGAGGACTTCCGTGGTCTGGCTGAGGACGCGCGGAATCTGGTGGAGACGCGCGATGTAGTCCTCGTAGTGCTTGACGGAATCAAACGGCATGCTGAGGGGAAGGTCGGCGAGTCCGGTGTGGACGCCGTTCATCTGGTCGACGGGCATTTCGAACTCTTTGAGTTCATAGTCGTCGAGACGCTGTTGAAGGACCCGGGTGAGGAGGTCGTGGGACAGGATGTCCTGTTCGGGGAAGCCGGTGGTGGGGATGGCTTGGATGCGGGCGAGGTTGGCGACGTCGGCGGTGTGGCGGCGATCGATGGCGGCGAGGGAGCGGTCGGAGAGCTGGTCGTTGTAGCGATAGTCTCCGTAGGCGGTGGCGCGCTCGGGGGCGTTCTTGAGATCGGCTTGGTAAAGCTCTTCGAAGAGAGCGTTCTGGGTGGCGAGACGAGCGTCGACGGAGGCAGTTTGGGCGTTGAGCGAGTGCGTCGCGGGGACGGCGAAACAAGAAGCAAGGAGCAGAGACAGGACCTGAGAGCGCATGAACTGAGGTTAGCAGAGGATGCTTTTGGTTCGTCTTCTGGTCTTCAGGCGGCGATCGTGCCCTGGTGGAAGAGGAGTTGCCAGCGGTTGTCGCGGAATATCCAGAGGGAGGAACGGTGGGAGATCACGAGCGTTGTTTTTGCCGAATAGGTGGCGAGGGCTACGTTCTCTGCCAGGGGCGAGACATAGTAGTTGCTGATCGTCGCCGGGCGAGGTTCGCTCTTGAGCAAGGCATCGATAACCTGCTGGCGATTGAAGATGCGGCCGGAGATGCAGAACTCCTTGAAGTCATCGGAGAAGAGCGGGATCAGGGCGGTGCGGTCGCGTTCGCGGTCGGGATGAAGGAGCCGTTCCTCGAGAGAGTAGAGGTGATCTTGAAGTTGAGGGTTGGTCATGCAATGCACTCCAACTGTTGTATGAGCGACGGCCATGTCAGATTTGATGCGATTTCGCCGTGGAAGGGATTTTATCGGTTTGCTGGAGTTGCTGGCTTTTTGGCGAGGGCGACGCGGGGAATCTGCTGCAGGTCATTGATAAAAGAGATGTTCTGCCAGCTCTGTAGCAGGGAGGCGATGGCGTCCTGCTGGTCGTGGCCGATTTCGAGGGCGAGCAGGCCGTTTGCTTTAAGGGCCTCGTGGGCCTGAGGGATGAGGCGGCGATAGATGTCGAGGCCGGTTTTGCCGGCGAAAAGCGCAGTCGCGGGCTCGTAATCGCGGACCTGGGGGTGGAGGGTGGCGCGGTCGGTCTCGGCGACGTAAGGGGGATTGCTGACGATGGCGTCGAAGGCTTCGGCTTTGTGATCGAGAGCGGATAGCAAGTCGGATTGAAGGAATCTGATGCGTTTGGCCACGTTGTGTTCGCGGGCGTTGGTTGTGGCGACTGCGAGGGCTTCGGTGGAGATGTCGAGGGCGGTGATCGCGGCTTGTGGAAGATGGGCGGCGAGGGCTATGGCTATCGCGCCGGAGCCGGTGCCGATGTCGGCGATCTTCAGGGGTTCGTTTTTGGGCAGGAGGTTGAGGACGGCTTCGACGAGATGTTCGGTCTCGGGGCGCGGGATGAGGATGGCCGGGGTGACTTTCAGTGTGAGGCCGTAGAACTCCTGCTGGCCGGTGATGTACTGGACCGGTTCGTGGCGGAGGCGGCGGGCGATGCTCTCTTCATAGGCGGTTCGTTGGCTGGCGCTGAGTTCGCGGTCGGGGTGGGCGATGAGTGTGACGCGGGAAATTTGCAGGGTGTGGAGGAGGAGGAGTTCCGCGTCGCGGGTGGCTGTGGCGCGGAGGTGTTCGTCGCTCGCGAGTTGTGCGGCGGCAACCGTGAGAGCCTCGCGAAGAGTCATCAGGGGTTAGCGAGTCTCGAGGATGAGGATGTTGCCGTCGGGGTCAGTAATGGTGAGGGTGACGCCATTCTTCACAGCGGCGACTCCTTCCTTGTGGAGGTGGTGGGCGGCCTTGCTGAGGTTGTCTGATTGAAGAGTGAGGCGGGCCTGGGTGCCGAGGGTGGCGGTCACGATCTCCACTTCCTGGCCGGACTCGCCGGGCATGTGCAGGTCCATAGGGTCTTTGGCGATGGGTTTGAAGTGGAGCTGGTTGATGTAGAAGTCGCGGGCCCCGGCGGTGTCTTTCATGGCCAGCGCCACCGCGATGAGTTTGTTCGCGACGCGGTCGGGGCCGAGGTGTTTGCCCTGATCGTTGGAGTGGAGCGAGCCGGGCATGTATTGGGTGTACTCAATATTTTGCGGGCCGGATGGCTGTAGCGGGCCAGCCATGGTGAAGAGCAGATTGCCGGCGCCGGCCTTGCGGACGGCTGTGGGGGTCAGGCCGTGGCCGGCGTAGTCATCAAAGATAGCGTTGAGGTCGACGCCTTCGAAGCAGAGGTGGAGGAAACCGAGCGTGGGATCTTTGGGGGTCACAGGGTAGAGCTCGATGAACTGGTTGTCGTTAATCTTGATGAAGGACTCGTAGGGGACGTCGTCTTTGCGGAGGTCGAAGGCCTGCTCGAAGCCGAGCTTCTGATAGAAGGCGACCGAGGCGGCCAGGTCGTGAACGCGGATGGCGACGTGGGCGATGCCGTTGAAGGGCGGGGCGTGGGGCTCGGATTGGGCGTAGGAAAGGGTGGCGATCAGGAGCAGAGTGAGTGAGGCGGTGCGGGCAAGGTTGATTCTGAAAGAACTCTGTCGCGTCATGCGCTACTCCGTAGTGTCTGATGAACAACCATTGTCGCCTATGCAGGCGTCGGCTGCACATGGACTTACGGGGAGGTTTAGCGAAATGGGTGACGGCGGATTACGGAAAGGGTCGCGCGGGGAGCCAGCCCTATGCGGCGGCCTTGAAGACAACTGCAGATTCGCGAGGCGACGACACGGTGCCGCCGACCTTCCTATGCAGGAAGTAGCTTTCAACGTATCGATAGGAGAGACCCGAGATGACGACTGTGCTTGTTGCGAAAAGAGCAAGCCGCAGGCCTTTGGAGGCGATGGGCAGAGACATGCACATCGTGAGCATCAGGGGATGAAAGACGTACATCGCAAAGGCGTATTTTTTGCCGCCCAGGGCGAGGAACTTCGAGCCGAGGACTCGAGCTGTCCATGTGGAGGGTCTAAGGGCGGCGGCTATCAAAGAGGCGCTGGTGAAGGCGATGAGTTGGAGGCCAATGACCGAGCCGAAGGAAGTAGTCAAGCTGAGGCCATGCCACATCCAGATTGCGAGAATTGCTGATAGTGGAAGAAACGCTTTGCGCAACATGCTGGAGAGGGCCGTTTCCTCGCGAAGATCGAGCGCCAGGAGGGCACCGAGACACATCTCTCCGGCATGAGCAGGCAGGATTCGTCCAAATAGCTCGGGCGTGAGCGATGGATGGGTGATGATGATCCTTGCACCGAGTGACAGGATGATGCCTCCCATGCAGAGGTATCGCATCTTGCGGACGCTATCGCACTTCCACAGAAGCAGCGGCCAGAGAATGTAGAACTGGTCCTGCACTGCGAGGGTCCAGAAGTGATACATGGGGAGGACGCTGCCGGTCTTGGAAGCAGCGGTGAGAAATGTGTTCTGCAGGAAGAAGGCGAAGACCCATACGTTCTGCATGTGCCGGCCGGTAAACAAAAAGGTTGCGACCATGGCGACGCCAAGATATGCGAGATACAACGGCAATATCCGGAGAGCGCGACGGGTGAGGAAGTTGCGATATCGATGCTCAGTTCCGCGAGCCTCGATAATCACGGTAGTGAGGAGGACGCCGGAGAGCACGAAAAAGAGCGGAGGACCGAGTCCGTTCCCTACCTGCAGTCCCATGAGATGAAGGACGATGGATGTCTGGGAGCCGCGAGTCAGATGGTGCAGCATGACGAGGGCCACGGCAAGCAGGCGCACCCCATCCAGTGCCGGAATATGTTTGGATCGTGTGTGCCGCTCAACTACGCCGATCATGCTTACCTGTGTGGATCGAAGTTCGGAGTCTTACAAACTGCCATTGATCCTAGGGTTGACAGCCGTCAGCTGTAAATGGCCCAGAAGATGCAGATTGAGTATGCCGCTGGCGAATGCCCTTGCGCTCTGGATTCTTAGGAGGAGTGCCTGGTTTTACACTAGGGGCTCGCCATTGCCTTGCACACTTCGTCGATAAGTAGGAGCAGGGCTGTGGTCGAGCGGTCTTTGTTCTCCGCGTTTTGTCCGCAGTGTTGACGCGAAGCGCGATTCAGGCAGCCTGTGTTTCTGCCTTTAGCTTCTCCGCGGTGTAATGGGCAATGAGAGCATCGATGGTGGGTTGGAGCATTCCCTCCATTACCATGGCGAGCTGGTGGTTGGTGAGGCCGATGCGGTGGTCGGTAAGGCGGTTCTGCGGGAAGTTGTAGGTGCGGATCTTCTCGCTACGGTCGCCCGTGCCGATCTGCTGCTTACGGTCCTTGGCCTGAAGCTGGTGGATGCGTTCGGCCTCGACCTCATAGAGGCGGGCGCGGAGGACGCGCATCCCCTTCTCGCGGTTCTTGATCTGCGATTTTTCGTCCTGGCAGCTGACGACGGTGTTGGTGGGCAGATGGGTGATGCGGACGGCCGAGTAAGTGGTGTTAACCGACTGGCCGCCGGGGCCGGAGGAGCAGAAGGTGTCGATGCGGAGGTCCTTGGCTTCGATCTTGATGTCGACCTCTTCGGCTTCGGGGAGGACCGCTACGGTGATGGCTGAGGTGTGGACACGGCCTTGGGTTTCGGTGGCGGGGACACGCTGGACTCGGTGGACGCCCGACTCGTACTTGAGCTGCGAGTAGACGTTGTCGCCTTCGATGATAGCGGTGACGTCCTTTAGGCCGTGGCCGATGCCGGACTCCGTCTGGGAGAGGACTTCGACCTTCCACTTGTGCTGCTCGGCGAACCGGAGGTACATGCGGAAGACCTCGGCGACAAAGAGTGCAGCCTCGTCGCCGCCGGTGCCGGCGCGGAGTTCGAGGATGACGTTCTTCTCGTCGTTGGGGTCTTTGGGCAGGAGCATGACTTTTAACTGCTCTTCAACCGGCGCGAGGCGCGGCTCGAGTGTGGTCAGTTCCTCCTGGGCCATGGCGCGGATATCAGGATCGGATTCGGCGAGCATGGCTCTGGCTTCGCCGATGCCATCCTTGATCTTGCGGTACTCGCGGAACTTTTCGACGGTCGGCTCCATGTCGCGGTGCTGCTTGGCGACGGACTGGAACTTCGTCTGGTCGTTGACCAGGGTGGGGTCGGACATCTGGCGGCCGAGGTCTTCATAGCGGGCTTCGAGTTGGTCGAGGCGGTCGAACATAGGTGCTCCTAAGGCAGGGAGTAGGGAATAGGGTGTAGGGAGTAGAAAACAGGGATGGGCGCAGCTAGGCAAAGTCGTGACGGTCGGCGCTCGGGGGAGCGGACTCGGTCACGCGGGGGGAAAGCACCGGATTTGTGGCTGCGTTCATTGCTAATTAGATGTTACTCCTGACGTGGATGATGCGGAATGCATCTTTTAGTGGAGAGACTGCAGGTTACTGTTTTTGTGGGGGATGAGGTGATGGCTTTGTTTGCTGCTGTGGCGGAGTTGGCCGAGGCGCTTGCCGGGGAGGCGGGCCGGCTGAAGAAGCGGGCGGCGATTGCGGGGGCGATTGCGGCGGTGCATGCGGCCGAGCCGGAGAGCGAGGATGCGGGGTTGTTTGCGCTGTATTTGGCGGGGACGCCGTTTGCGGAGGCGGATGCGCGGAAGTTGAATGCGGGTGGGGCTTTGTTGTCGAAGGCGTTGCTGGCGGTGAGTGGGGCGAACGATGTGGCGTTGACGGCGGCTTACCGGCGGCATGGGGATATGGGGGCGGCGGCTTTTGATCTGCTGATGGCTTCGCCCACGGCGGCTGGAAAAGCTGCGGAGCTCGCGTTGGCGGATGTAGCCGATGCGTTTGCCGGGATGGCTGTCGCGAAGACGACGGCGATTCGGGCCGGGCTGGTGGAGGGACTCCT
>JAOAPF010000112.1 GCA_025462755.1 Edaphobacter sp. | reverse complement strand
AAGTGATTCAGCGCACGTCAGCCTTGATCCTTTCCGCCATCGAGACACCTGCCGTCACAGCGGAGCAGGCCGAGGCCGAAAACGATCCAGATCCCGCACTGGCGCAAGCCAGCTAACGAATTCTTCCCCTCATGAGGGCGGACGGCTCAGGCCGTCCCGCTCCAACCACCCCCGCACGTCCCAACCCGGCCCAAGGAGGGCAGTCATGCAAAACAGCAGCGCATTTCAGTACCTCGCCATCGACACCATTCACGAGTCCACTACTAACCCACGGCGCACTTTTGATGAAGGCAAGCTGCAGGAATTGGCAGAGAGCATTCGTCACCACGGCCTCATCCAGCCCATCACCGTTCGCCCGAACTCCGAAGGTTTCGAGTTGATCGCAGGAGCGCGGCGCTATCGTGCGGCACAACTGGCCGAGTTGTTTTCCATCCCCGCCCGCATCGTTGAAATCGACGATACACAGGCCCTTGAATGGCAATTGATTGAATTATCTATAGTTGGCAATAGTTTTCTTTGCCTTTATGCGACCTGGCACGTCGTTTATATGTAATCGACGTGCCGGGCTTACCCAAATTGCTGGATACAACCAACATCCGCAACCCCGTGCAATGGCATGCGGTCCTGATAGCCGCTTCGGTACACTGGTAATCCGCCACCGGATTCAATCGAATTCCCCACAGGAAACTCTGCTTACTGTAGTAATTTCCGGATCGGCGACCTCCATGTAAGTCAAAGTCAAGGGAAAAACGCAAGGTCCCTGGCGCGCTCTAGAGAGCGCGCACTGCTTCGATCAGGATCCTTCACTGCGCACAAGTGCCTCTCGGCTGGTGGTCCCTGCATCCCTGCAGGACCGGACATCCATTTGCTGTCTCGGGCTCGAAGAGCCGTCACAGATGATTGAGTTTGTGTTCTCTGCCAGTCCCGAAACAATCCGTAGGGGCCTTGGGGTGCAATCCCTTGCCCAGTCGCCAATCGGCGGGACCTGGCAGCCTGCGCGTTGATGAATCCCGACATCTTTCCTTTCCCCTTGTGGGGAGAGGTTTTTACACTGCGACCGGGCGGCTGAACACCTCCGCGGGCACAAAGTCCTGCTGTCTGCGTTCGACGGCGAGCATGTAGCAGACCATCTTTCTGGCAACAGCCAGCGTGGCGCGGTTCCGATTTCCCCTCTCCAGTTCTCTCGCGTGGGTCAGGGCGAGTTCATGAGACTCGCTGGGCGCCAGCTTGGCAGCCTCGCTCAGCACTCGCTGGATATGCTTGTTCCTCTGCTTGGAGATCGGCATACGCATCACTTTGTCGGCTGAGCTCTTCTCCTCGCCGCACAAGCCGCAATAGCTGATGGCCTGCTTGATCGATGAGAACCGCGTGTAATCGCCGATCTCCAGAGCCCACGTCAAGGCCGTGATCGGACCCACGCCGGGAACCGTTCTCAGCCGGCGCAGCCGCTCCTTCAGTACCGGATCTCGCTCCAGTGAACTGACCAGCGCGTAATCGAGCTTCTGCGACCGGCTGATCATGTCACGGCTCAGCCTCAGCAGCGGCCGTATACTCTCGTGCACGTCCTCGTTGCTCGCCATCAGCTCGGCAAAGTAGCCCACCTTGTGCAGCCGCTGCTTGTTGTAGCTGACACCGGTCTCCATCAGCAGACCAGAGACACGATTCTTCATCTGCACCATCTGCTTGATCACCAGGTTCCGGTATCGCAGTGTTCGGCGCCGGTCCCTGATCTCCCTCGAAGCCATGTGGCACTCTGGCAGGAAATCACACCGTACACAGTCGGCGATCTTGCCGGCATCGATCTGGTCGTTCTTCTTTTTGGCCGCCGCAATGGCTCTGAGCATGAGTGGATGCGCCACCTTCACCTTCTCGGCGTGCGGAAGCAGATGGTCATAGATCCAACCGGTAAAGATCGTCGCTTCCATAGCGATCGTGCGGGGCTGCGGCATAGTCCGAATCCAGCCGTCCAGTTCGCGGCGCGTTGATCCGATCTTGCCCTCCTGCTGCACACGACCAGGCGCGTCCTTCACGCAATAGCTGATCGTCTTCTTGTGTACATCCAGTCCAATGAAGTACATATGTCTCTGAGGAGCCTCCGAGGTCGTTCTCTGAATCAGCTTGGGCGCTGAGTTCAGCTCTTTGTAACACCTCGTGCTCCTCCCAGACTTAGCATTCAAACAATCCAACCAGAACCTTTCGTCGCGACATTACCTGCCGCCGCGGAGTACATCGTCGTTCCGGCTTGCAATGTAGTTAACTAGTACATTATTGATGTTGACCGTTGTTTTGTCTTCAGCAGAAGAAGGCGATGGGGTCAGCGAAGCTCATTTAAAAAGCGGCTATCGCAACAACAGCGGAGGAGGTTTCGTAAATGAACTTGATACGCCCGCTCCAAACGATTGTTATCGTATTTGCACTGTCGCTGTTCTCCACCACACAAGGTCCGGCTCTGCAAACAGACATACCCCAGTTGCCGTCTCCGGACGGCCAATTCGGTGTCGGCCGTGTAGGCTACGAATGGATCGATGGATCGCGCTCTGACGGTCATGCTGCCGACCCCAAGGCCCATCGTGAGTTGATGGTTTACCTCTGGTACCCTGCGCCCACGGGAAAGGCAGGGAAGCCAGCAGAGTACCTCGTTGGCGCGAAACGGATGGACACAGATGCCGCTGTCGCCCCTGCTATGCGAGAAGAGTTTGAAGGCGTTTGGCCGCTGATCGTGTCAGGAAAAATCTCGTCACTTGCAATCGAGAACGCGCCCGTCGCACGATCTCAAAAGAAGTTTCCCGTAGTGATCTTGGCTGCCGGCACCGGAGGAACATCTTTCGAGTACACGTCGCTGATTGAAAACCTTGTGAGTCGTGGATATGTTGTCGCTGCCATCGAAAACACCTACGACGCGCCGGCGGTGGCGTTTCTCGACGGGCGAATTGTCCCGGCGTACCATGAGCCTGAACCGCCCAACCTTTCGCCCGATCAGCGATTCCAGCGCATGATGAAGAGCGCGGGGCAGTGGATCGACACGGGAGCACGGGATATCGTCTTTGTGTTGAACCAGCTCACCAGGCTCGACGATGGGAATGAGAAAACATTTTTCCTAAAGAAGAAGCTCGATCTGGATCGCGTCGCATCGATGGGGCACTCGGCGGGCGGGGCGAGCGCCACTCTCGCTTGCCAGATGGATAGCCGGTTCAAGGCCTGCCTAAGCCTGGACGGTCAGATGCCTCCCGTGGCGGCTTTCCCAGAAAATCCGGATGGCAGGTGGTTCACACAGCCCGTTCTCCTCCTCGAAGTGGATCACAGCGGCAGTCGGATGGGGTTCAACGCAGCGCAGAACGAAGTCTTCCTCAAGAAGAAGGAAGATCAGCTGAGTCGCTGCCCTGCAGGGAGCTATGACATCGTATTGAAATCGCCGGGGCTTGTTCACGGAAGCTTCAGCGACTATCCACTTCTCGCAGCCATGGGCCGTTCAACGGAAACGAGAGATGCTCTTCACAATCTGAGCCTGACCGCGTCGTACATCGACGCTTTTCTCAATCAGACCTTGTACCAAGTAAAGTCGCCGCTGCTAGAAATTGGAACCGATCATCCCGACGCGACCGTGAAACAGTACGGTCAATCACGGTGATCCTCTGATTTTTGGTGGTTGACCGGCCACCTGTCAATTACTGGTTGGAAAACACGCGCCTCCGGCGCCGATGATGCTGCCTCAGTCTTTTTTTCCGACTCTGGCGGCATCATGTTGTCCGGAGTGGCGGAATTGAGTGTATTCAGCATCAAATGGAATACGTCCAAAGGAACGTTGCCACGAGGTTGCTGGCTTAATCATCTTGCGCTCCCTTGGTTAGAAGACGCACCCGAATGCCTAAACGCATTTTATTCTGATGTTTGGTGTAGTGACCCCGGCTTCGGCTGTACCACCGCAAGCCTGCCATAGGCGGCTTCGAGCTGCTCTTTCAGCTCGCGATTGATTACCTCCAGAGTTCGAATGCGGATTCTGAGAGTCGCCACGACTCGTTCGTGCGAGAGCCGCTGCCGATGTTGCAAATTCTCGCCGGCGGAAACGGGCGACGTATTGCGGATCTTCACGATCTTGTCCCGAACGGTCTTCGTTCCGTAGAGCCAGGCCGTCGATACCTTCGCGCGCGTAGCGACGCTGCGGAAGTTGATTTCCGTTTCTTCAGATAGCATCAGTAGAATCGCCGCGGTCGCACGCTGCATTGCATGCTCGCTGCGACTTCGGGCGTTGCGCTTTAGGCCATCGGTATTCCTAACCATGACTTGCCTCCAGGGTTGTGACGATGTTGATGAGGCTTGTTCGTTTTCGCGCGTTCATTTCGCTTTGTCGCACCCATCCGTTCGCGTCCGCCTTGGCGATTACCCGCTCGGTCTCGTGCAGTTCGGCGCGATGCACTTCGAGGAACGTGGCATCCGTCCTGAAGTGCGCACAGTTGAGGCAGGCGTTCGGGTGTGGACACGGACCAGCCACGATTGGGATCGCGCAGTAGCCGTTCGTCAGAGCTTGAGCCAGGACGCTGCGAGTGAACCACTGCAGGTCGGCCGTGTCGTTGACCCCGTCCTCCGAAACCACATTGCCGGAGACATCGATCAGCGTGCCTTTCAGATACTCCGACAGTTTGTCCTTCATGGTGGCGTCGTGGATATGGGCGTAGCGGCTGGTCATCTCTGGACCCTTGTGACCGAGATAACGCTGGATGATGTGGTGAGGAACTCCGAGATTGATCATGCGCGTCCCAACGGTGTGACGGAACTGATGCGCCTGGAAGCGAAACAGCTTGCCATCCGCTCCGCGAATGTCGTGATCGTAGGCAAGGCGATTGATCCTATGAGCGAAGCTAGCCTGCTTGAGAACCCCTCCTTTTGAGTTTGGGAAGAGGAGCGCCGACTCTATCCTTCCGGCGCGCACTGTGACCTGCTGTTCTTGCACCAGGCTTGCGATTACGGTCGACACAGGGATCGCGTTCTCCCGTCGAACTTTTCCTTGCACGTAACGCAGATAGTGAACGCCGCGCGCATCCTGCGTGAGACAGTCAACAGGAAGCTCCAGGAGTTCGCTGATTCTCATGCCGCACTCCTGAAGGATCAGGATCATTTGCCGCCACGGAGCCCTGAGATCGTTAAGGTGGCGATTGAGTTGATCCAGAACCGCCGAGGGTAGATAACGTGGCTGAGGCTTGGGAGGCTGAGGCACCTCCTCGTCATAGATCAGTCGTTCGGGTCCGAGTGGGAGCCAAGCCTCACGGTGCGACATCTCCAGGAAGTTTCTCAGATTGAGAACGTTGTTCTTGGCGCATCCCGGGCGCACTCTTTTCTGCAGATAGTTGAGGTAGTCGAGCAGCAGTCTGCGTGTGATGTGCTTTGCCGTGGCTTTAGGCTTCACCTCTGCAAGGAAGTTAGAGAAGCATGCAAGCGACTGCACCCGTGTCCGACAGGTGCTCGCCGAGTAGAGTGGCAGACAGTACTTCAGGTAGAGTTTCGCAGCGTCACGCAGCCACTCCTGGCGGACGATAAGGAAGCCTAGCCGGACGTTGGTTCGCGACAGGTTTGTTGTTGCGCCCATCTGCTTCAGATCCCAGATATCTTTCTCGTGCGCCGGCCGCAGATCGTAAGCCTGGGCGAGGATGATCGAAGCCTGCCGCAACAAGCTGATGTAGCCGCTATCGCGAGCGGTGATGCTTGGCTGCTGGTTTCCGTTCATCCTGTTGGTGGTGCCCGGTTTATTACATCCCCTGGCCCATAAGATATTTGCGATAGAGTGCCTGCCACTCCGGGAAGCTGAGGCACATCAGAGACGCTGGCAAGTCATTCAGACTGTTCAGCCAGCGGATCATCAGGTGAACCTTCGTCAGTTCCTGTGTGCTCCGCCACTCGCCTCCGGAGAACTTCTTCCAGCACACATACTTCAGCTCACCATTGATTGCCGCCGATTTGCAGTCGAACCTCAGCCGGCGCTGGCTTGCATTCGGGGAGAGCGTTCCAGCGGGGCTGTGATGCATGTCCCACAGGTCTTCTGCCCAGAAGCCCTGCAACTCAGCGATGAGCTTGACCTGCGTCGCCCGCTTCCAGCCAGGATGGGTGCTCATCGTCCACACTCCTTTTGATAGCGCTCGAACATATCGCCCATGTCTTCAGGCGATAGATGGGCGTAGGTGCCGATGGTCGTCTGGATGTGCGCGTGACCCAACCGGCGCTGCACATAAGCCGCATCCCACCCAGCTCGGAGAAGGTCGGTCGCATGGGTGTGACGGAACATGTGCGGCGTTGCCTTCAACCCAGTCCTCTTCGAGAGTTGCCGGAAGAGATCGATCACGGTCGCATACCGCATTGGCGATCCGACCTGGCCGCCCCACCAGTTCACGAAGACATAGTCGTGCGAAGCTTCTCTATATTCATGAACGAGGTAGTTCGCATAAAGAGCCATCGCCGGTTTCGAGACATGCACCACATACGGCGAGCGCGACTTGGCCAGAGCGCCGTTGCTATTTGCGCGGGGTACGATGTCGATTGCGCCGTCGTAGGAGCGGATGTCGGCATGGCGAAGCCCCAGAGCCTGCCCGATTCGCATTCCGCTCTCATGAAGAAGACACAACAGCAGACGATCCCTCAACCGTGTACACGCATCCAGCAGAGATTGAACTTCGACCGGCGAGAACACGCGAGGAAGGCGCTTGATCGCTCGAACACGAATGACCGCATGGCGAAGGGATTGTGTCCGGCTGATGTGGTGCAGGAACGGCTTGTACGGACTCTCCGCCAGTTGCGTCAGCTTGAGGCGTTGCCAGTCATGACCGTGCTCAACCAGGAACGCCCAGAAGGCTTGCAGATGGTGCGCATAGGCCCTCACCGTGTTCGGTGATCTACCCAGCCGATGAAGATAAAGAAGGTACTCGTTCAACACTGTGACCGGAAGATGCTCCCTATCGACGACGATCCAACTCAGATGTCCCGTGTCCGGTACTCTGATCCTCTGCACTCTCACCACGTCCTGCCTCCAGAGCCAGGCACGAGCCAGCATGGGCGCAGTTCGCTACGCTCACCGCGCCCATGCCGGCTGATCTACGTCATAGACAACTACAGATAACAATTTCACAACGTGCAGGATTCCATCGTCGTGGACGTCATTGACAGCTTCTGAAGGACTAAAGATAAGTCGAAAACGCCCAACGCGCCGATATCCATCCTTACGAAGAGGCACAGGGATTCCAACGCTTGCTTGACCTTCCCGGCTACGACGTAGCTACGTTGGCCGAGAAGTCAGGCAAGAGCGCAAGCCACATCTACGCTCGTCTGTCTCTTCTGCAACTGATCCCCGAAGTGGCCGAGGCTTTTACGCAGGAGGGCATCACCGCCAGCCACGCCAACCTTATTGCCCGTCTTCCGCAGGAGTCACAGGCCGAGGCGTTCGAGCAATGCTGGCGTAAGGACTGGCAGGACTCGGAACCGCACCTGCTACCCGCCAAGCATGTATCGGCTTGGATTCAGAACAACCTTTATCTCTCGCTTGCGGATGCTCCATTCGACCGCGAAGACCCCACCCTCAACCCCGCAGGCGGAGCTTGCGTCACTTGCCCCCGTCGCAGCGGATACAACACTTCCCTCTTTTCGGACGTTACTGACGGCGACCTTTGCCTCTCTGGCTCCTGCTATCAAATCAAGCTCACCACATACATCGACCGTGAGATTGCAGCCCGACCAGAGCTTATCCAGATCGAGAACGGATGGAGAAACGCACGAGAGCAGAGGCCCGGTGCCGTTCAGCGCGGCCACTTCCGCGAGATCGAAACGGTAGTCGAGAACCCGGACGCCGAGCCAGCCCCACCGTGTGCAGCCGCGAAGCCCGCAATCATCGTCTACGGCAAACGCGTAGGAACCACCATCACCGTATGCACAGACGACGATTGCCCCGTACACGACCCACGAGCAGCGGCGGAACAGGCCGCCGATCCCGCCCCCACAATGGCACCCGCGCCCGAAGTCGAGACGGAGGAAGAGGCCGAGGAGCGCCAGCGCAAATATGAACAGCAACGAAAGGAATACGAGCAGGAACAGGACCGGAGAGCTGAAGAGCGGAAACAGCAGTTCGAGCGGGAACAGAAGGAGCATGAAGCCGAACGCGCCCGGAGAGAGAAGTTGTACAAAGCGCGTGTATCCAAGTTCGACCGGATTCTCGACAAGGCCCCGGCCATGTTCACCGCAGCGCAGTTGAGGGTGTTTCTTCGCGCCCTCGTGAATATCGACCCTTACACCTTCGATGACGTAGCGGAACAGCTTGCCGCCAACGACGAGAACAACCAGCAGAGCTCAGAAGAGATTCTGCTATCCACCATCGACGGACTACCTGATGACAAGCTCACCGAGTTTGCTCTCCGTCTGGTCATCACCGCACACATACCCATTCCACGCGAAGACGAGCTCGACTATCTAGCCGAGGCTGAAACAGCTTTTGCCCCCCCACAACCCAAGAAGACAGCCAGCACGAAAACGACGACGACACCAACGCCGATCAAAGCCGCTAAAAAGAGCGCCGCGAAGAAGACGACCGCGAAAAAGGAAGTTGCAGCCTAACCCGCAGCGGGAGTCAGCTAACCGACTCCCGCTCTTTTCCAAAGGAGGAGATCATGTTTCAGTTCAACTACAAACTCAAGGTTTCCGAGCGGGTGAAGGCGAAATGCAACCGGCACCCGCGCTACAACCCGGAGCGTGACGGACGAGGAGGCATCAAGGGCGGATGCTCGACCTGCTTCTCGCTCTTTGACTTACATCAGGCGAGGCTATCGCTGGACGCCGCTCACAGGGAGTTTCTAAGAAGAGCATCGCCCTGGACGCGAGTTCCTCGGCCCCGTACCAAGTTGCAATCAGTTAAGCAAAACGGGCCACAGATGCAAGGTACAAGCCTCTGAGATGTGGGTTGCGTTTGCAGCCCCGCTCTTCACAAAAAAATACAGCGGTGGTGTCAAAAAGTGCCCCTCTGATCTCGCTTAGATGGTAGATGCCAGGACTTCTCCCACTCAATGACGGTCGGCGGGGCCTTTCCCTCCCCTG
>JAOAPF010000031.1 GCA_025462755.1 Edaphobacter sp. | reverse complement strand
ATGTCTCGGTCGTCGACCTCACCTTCGTCTCCGAGAAGCCCATCGACGTCAAGAGCGTCAACGCCGCCCTCAAGGCAGCCGCTGACGGCCCGTTGAAGTCCTACCTCGGCTACACCGACGAAGAGCTGGTCTCCTCCGACTTCAAGGGCAACCCTCTCAGCAGCATCGTCGACAGCAAACTGACCAAGGTAGTAGGCCAGAACACCGGCAAGGTCATCAGCTGGTACGACAACGAGTGGGGCTACTCCAACCGCGTCAAGGACCTCATCACCTTCCTGGTGAAAAAGGGTCTGTAGCTTATTGGAACCAACCCACCACCCGTGTCATTCTGAGCTAAGCGAAGAACCCCCGCATTTTGTCTGGTGCGGCGAGGTTCTTCGCTTTGGCGCTTAGGTTTTACCTCAGCCAGGTCTCTATCCCAATCGTGCCCAACCCGCCGCCTGGACAAAGTTCACGCCGCTGAAAAGCACACGTTCGCAACATCTGCTTCAATCGCGACTGCAATTGAGAACTCTCGACTATCATTTCGAGTAGAACGAGTCGATCTTCCGGCCGGACAATAGCCCGGCACAGTCGCGGCAAGCATACTGAATCCTCCAGGGCCAGCGGGAATCAATATCTATTGGCAGCGAGTCCACCTGCCCGGATCGAGAACTCTATGGGTCGTCGCTTCCAGGAACTAGCCTTCACCCCTCTCGTCAAAAAACACCAACAGGAACACGACAGCAGGCGCCAGTATGAGCGCATGGAGCACAGTGCGCCGCTGGGAGATCCCCTCGGCCCCGCGGAGCAGGATTTCCTCCAGCGCCGCGACAGCTTCTACGTGGCCTCTGTCAGCGAGACCGGCTGGCCCTATGTACAGCATCGCGGCGGCCCCAAAGGCTTCGTTCGCGTTATCAACCCCGGGCTCATCGGCTTCGCGGATCTGCGCGGCAACAAGCAGTACGTCAGCCTGGGCAATCTCGAACACGACCCTCGCGTGGCCCTCTTCTTCATGGACTATCCCAAGCAAACCCGGCTCAAAATTCTCGGCCGCGTTGAGGTTCACGAGCACGATGAGAAAGCTCCTGCGCTGATCGAATCTTTCCGCCCCGCGGACAAGTCCGACATCATTGAGAGAGTCATTCTCATCCACGTCGAAGGCTTCGATTGGAACTGCCCACAGCACATTACGCCCCGCTATACGATCGATGAACTACAGGAGGTTTTAGCCCCGGTCCGCGAAAAACTCGCAAAGCTCGAAGCCGAAAACACAGCCCTGCGCGATAAACTTTCCACGCCTGTGAAATAAGCTGTTACCAACGCAGCAACCAAATGCCGCCCACCTTCGAAAGGGACGATTCAACTCTCATGACCAAACGGACCAATATCCCCGGCACCTCTCCCTTCGAGCCCATCATCGGCTTCTCCCGCGCCGTTCGCATCGATAACCATATCCACGTCTCCGGCACAGGCCCTGTAGGGGCTGACGAGGCCGACGTCGCCGAACAAACTGAGCAGTGCCTTACTCTGATCGCCACCGCACTTAAGAGCGCCGGCGCCTCCATCGACGACGTCTACCGCACCCGCATGTACCTTACCCACACTGAAGACTGGCAGGATGCCGGCCGCGTCCACGGCAAGTTCTTCGGACTAATCCGTCCCGCCGCCACCATGGTGGTCGTAGCCGCTCTCCTCAACCCGAACTGGCGCATTGAAATCGAAGCGGACGCCTGTATTCCGGATCAGAAACCAGTCTAGAATCATTTCAAATGAAAATGTCCGTTGATAGTCCCCCGCTCTGGAAGGTCATCGCCGGTGCCACACTCCTCGTCGGCACACTGGACATCTCGGACGCCTTCATCTTCTATGGGCTCCGGGGCGTATCCCCCTTCAGAATTCTCCAGGGGATCGCCACGGGTATCTACGGCCATGCGGCCCTTGGGATGGGGCATCGCTCCGCGATGGTCGGCCTGGTCTGCCACTTCTTCATCGCCTGCTGCGCCACGACCGTCTTCCTGCTTGCCGCTCGCAAGTTCCCGTTAGCGGGCCATCCATGGCTCTACGGCCCTCTTTTCGGAGTCGCTCTCTATTGCGTCATGAACTACATCGTGCTTCCATTGACGAGGGTGCCTCCAAGACCTCCCTTCCCACCGCTCGTTCCCTTCGTCAACGGCGTCGCAGCACTTGTCTGCTGTATCGGAATTCCACTAGCCTTCATTGCCCGACGCTACGTCCCGCAACAAATTTCGTAACCTTATTGTTTGCATATGATGTTTGCTACCCCAGAAGGAAAACAAATGCCGAAGCTGTCCATCCGCGACTTAGACCTCAGCGATAAGCGCGTGCTCATCCGCGTCGATTTTAACGTCCCTCTCAAGGACGGCATCATCACCGACGACACACGTATCCGCGAAACCCTTCCCACCATCGAGTACGCTCTCCGCCACAAGGCCAAGGTCATCCTCTGCTCTCACCTCGGTCGTCCCAAGGGCAAGCCCGTCGCGTTCATGAGCCTTCGCCCCCTTGTAGCACACCTTCGCGGCCTGCTCGACCACATCCTCGGCGAAGACGAAAACGTAGCCTTCTGTCCTAACTGCGTCGGGGCCGTAGCCAGTGAGATGGCCGCCAACCTCGAGTCCGGGCAGCCTCTTTTGCTCGAAAACCTCCGCTTCCACCCTGAAGAGGAAGCCAACGACCCAGTCTTCGCCAAAAAACTCGCATCGCTCTGCGACATCTACGTCAACGACGCCTTCGGCAGCGCCCACCGCGCCCACGCCTCCACCGAAGGCATCACGCACTTCGTCAAAGTCTCCGCCGCCGGCCTGCTCATGGAAAAGGAACTCACCTACCTCGGCAAGGCCCTCTCCGAACCCGACAAACCCTTCGTCGCCATCATCGGCGGCGCCAAGGTTTCCGACAAGATCGATGTCATCGACAATCTGCTCGATAGGGCCGATGCCATCATCATCGGCGGCGGCATGGCTTATACCTTCCTTAATGCCCAGGGGCAGAGCACCGGTAAGTCGCTCGTCGAAACCGACAAGATCGACGTTGCGAAAGCCGCACTGGAAAAAGCGAAGGTTAAAGGCGTCCGCTTCCTACTGCCCGTCGACCATGTCCTCGCGGACAAGTTCGCCCCTAACGCCAAAACCCAGCTCTTCTCGGGCACGGGCGCCTTTCCGTCCGAACTGATGGCCCTCGACATCGGGCCAAAATCCATTGCGCTCTTCGAAGACGAGATCGCCGAAGCCCGCACCGTTATCTGGAACGGTCCTATGGGCGTCTTCGAGATGCCGGCGTTTGCCCGCGGCACCAACGAAATCGCCGCGGCCGTTGCGCGCAATCACGATGCGACCACGATTATCGGCGGCGGAGACTCGGTTGCCGCCATCCAGCAATCCGGCGTCGCCGATCGCATCACCCACATCTCCACCGGCGGCGGAGCCAGCCTCGAATTTCTCGAAGGCAAAACCCTTCCCGGCGTTGCCGCGTTGACGGATAACCAGAGATTCCGCTAGTGCGTTGAAGTGGAGTGCTGATCCGTAGACCATCAGAGCGGGAGCAGCGATATGCGCGTTGCGGTCGTATCCGATATCCATGGAAACCTCACTGCATTTGAGGCAGTTCTGGCGGATATTCGGCAATGCTCTCCAGACCTGGTGCTTCACGGAGGCGACTTAGCCGATGGCGGATCTGGTCCAAGAGAAATCGTTGATCGTATTCTTGGCCTTGGCTGGCAAGGTGTAATGGGTAACACGGATGAAATGCTTGTCCATCCTGATTCGCTGGAGGAGTTTGCGAGCCAGTCTTCGGCTCCCCCCGATCTCTGGGCGGCAGTCCGGGAGATAGCGTCGGCGACCCGCGACGCTCTTGAGGAGGAAAGATTGGCTTGGTTGCGGGAACTGCCGCGTGTGAAAACCCAAGAGGGTTTTGCGCTGGTCCACGCCACTCCTGAGAGTTGCTGGCGAGCCCCCGTGGCAGACGCGACCGATGCAGAACTCGAGACCATCTATGGCTCCCTTGGCGCGCCGGTTGTTGTCTTTGGGCACACGCATCGCTCGTCGATTCGCAGCATTGTTGGGCAGCCAGGGCTTCTGATCAACTGCGGAAGCGTTGGCCTTTCGTATGACGGTGATCCGCGCGCATCCTATTTGCTTCTCGATGAGGGTACTCCCTCCATTCGTAGAGTCGAGTACAACATCGAGAGGGAGCTAAAAGCGCTTGCATCCTGCGGTCTACCTGGCGCACGGTGGACGGGAAAGATGCTTCGTACAAGCTCTCCACAAATGCCATAAGCAGGTGGCATAAGACCGTCGCGTATGTGACAGCCCAGCTTGCTAGCGATTAACTCCCGAGTTCGCGGCAATCCGGAAGGTGGCCCAGCAAACAACATCAGTGACTTCCCAGCACCGCGCGAAGATGGAATACTAAGTTACAAATGCGCAAGTTACTCATCGCCGCCAACTGGAAGATGTACAAGACCCCCACCGAGTCCACCGCCTTCCTTACCAGCTTCTTTCCTCTCATCAAAAACGACACATTCGCCGAGATCGTCCTCTGCCCAGCCATGCCCTGCCTTCCTGCGCTGGTCGACGCTGCCCGCGCTAAACCTGTCTTTGTCGGTGCGCAGAACATGCATTGGAAGAACGAAGGCGCCTTCACCGGAGAAACCTCACCCGTGATGCTCTCGGCCATCGGAGCCACCCACGTCCTCATCGGCCACTCCGAGCGCCGCCAGTACTTCAACGAGACCGATACGACGGTGAACCTCAAGCTCAAAGCCGCCCTCGCGCACTCGCTCATACCGATCGTCTGCGTCGGCGAAAAACTCGAAGAGCGCGAGGCCGGCCTGACGCGCAACGTGCTCGAACTCCAAACCTCCATCGCGCTCGAAGGAATCGATTCGGCAATCGCCGCGCCCATCGTCTTCGCCTACGAGCCTGTGTGGGCCATCGGCACCGGCCGCACCGCTACGCCGGAGATCGCCGAAGACGCGCACAAGATCATTCGTGCTCAGATCGGCAAATCGCTTACGCCCGCCCTCGCCACCTCCATCCGCATCCTCTACGGCGGCTCCGTCAAACCCGACAATGCTAAATCCCTCTGCTGTATCGGGGATATTGACGGCGCTCTCGTAGGCGGAGCGAGCCTTAACCCCCAATCGTTCGCTGAGATAGTCCACAACGCAAAACCATAATTCGCCTTCAATACAACAAGCCCCACAGCAACTGCTGCGGGGCCGTCTTTATCGTTTGCCGATGCTCAATCGAGAGTAACGATCACAATTCCGAAAACATCGGTGATGACAGCCGATGCTGGTGGCGATGCTGGGGATCAAGCCGAATAACAACCTGTCCGTCGCCTGGTTTCGATGTTGCGGCCAACATAAAGGTCGAGAACATTACGAGAACTAAAATCCAGTGAGTTACAAGAGTCTTCATCGTCGGTTCTCCTTAGTTGCAAATTGACCAACTCAATCACTGTTAAGTCTGATTCCGCAGTCGCACTGCCTCGTTGTAGCGAAATAAAGTCTCTTTCCAGGCAACCCCTAGGCCGCCCGATTTGCTGAAAATCCTCCTCATTTTTCAAATGCTGGAACAACTGTCAATCATTCCCGTACTTCAGTTTGCTGATCTCTAAACCTTTTCAGGTGCCGCCATAGTGTCGTTGCGTCTTCTTCTCTTCTCATCGTCGCTGCTTCTGTCGACGCTCTTCTCCCGCGCGCAGGACGTCCCTGTCATCCAGGTCGAAACGCATCTCATCGACACCACCCTCAGCGTTCGCGACGCAGAGGGCCGCATCGTAACCGGCCTGCCCCAGGCCGACTTCACCGTCTTCGAAGACGGCATCCCGCAGAAGATTCGCTTCTTCGCCCACGACAACCAACTTCCCCTCAGCATTGGCGTCATCATCGATGCCAGCGGCAGTCAGGAAAAATTCGTTAAGGAGCACGAGAAGGACATCGAAGCTTTTCTCCGCCAGATCCTCGAACCGAACGACCAGGCCTTTGCCGTCTGCTTCGGTAACCACCTCCGCCTCGTCAGCGACTCCACCTCTTCCGCTCCGGCCATCATCGACGGCATCCGCAGTTTCGACAAAGGCAACACCGAGTTCCCTGAGATTGGCCCGAAAGAGAAGCGCGATCTCGGCACTGCCCTTTACGATGCCGTTTTCTACTCCATCACTGAAAAACTAGCCACCATCCACCAGCGCCGCAAGGTCCTCCTCATATTCAGCGACGGCGAAGAAAACTCCAGTGAACACGATCTCCTCGACGCGATCGAAGCCGCGCAAAACGCCGACGTCCTCATCTACGCGATCCGCTATACCGAGTTGAAGCACGGAAAAATGGACGCCCGCGACCGCTACGGTATGCGCGCCCTCGATCACCTCACCACCCAGACCGGAGGCAAGACTTTCGATTTTCACGCAACTAATCTCAGACAGGACTTCACCGAAATTGCCGGTGACCTTCACTCCCTCTACGAACTCGCCTACCAGTCCACCAACCCCACCCGGGACGGCGCTTACCGCAAGGTCGTCATCCAAGCCACCCGTCCCGGCCTGACCGTCCGCGCCAGAACCGGCTACTACGCCCGTTGAGCCCTAACTACGCAAACCCTTACCGCACCACCCCAGCCTGATCCATCGGCCAGTACACAAAAGCCGCCTTGCCATAGATCAGCTCCCGCTCCACCGGCCCAAAATCACGGCTGTCGCTCGAGATCGACCGGTGGTCTCCCATCACGAAATATTCATGCGAGGGCACCGTCATCTCCGGCTGGGACCGGTCGTCGGCAAACCGCTTCGGCACATAAGGTTCCTTCACCGCGGTGCCATTGACGTACACCTGTCCATGGTCAATTTTCAGAGTGTCTCCCGGCCCCGCAATCACCCGCTTGATATAGCTCTTCTCGTGATCATGGGGATACAGGAACACCACGACATCGCCGCGATGAATCTCCCCCACGCGGTAGGCCAGCTTGTTGATGAAGAGCCGATCCTGATCCTCGAGCACCGGTAACATGCTGGTCCCCTCCACCCTTACCGGCTGGTAAAGAAAAATGATGATGAGCGTCGAAGCTACGATCGACACCACGAGGTCCCGTAGCCAGGAGTGCATAACACCCTTGTCCTGTCCTGACCTCTGATCCGCAGGCTTGTTGTCCGGATTCTCTCCCGCCTGTCCGTCAATCGCCATGCTGTCTCCGGACCTCCCTCATTTAGACGTGTTAACCATCGGAACGCAACCTCAGGGGGCCGCCAGCCGGAGGCTGTCGGTTAGCTTCCGCCGCACAGCTAACCAATTCAAGTGAGCTTCCATCTATATATCACGGGCGGAACCATCGACTTAGCCGCCGCCCACCTATGAGAAGTCATTCTCGCTTTCGGGAACTCATTCTTACCCCAGTTTCGGGGCAGGGTCGCCGTTCTGCAGGTCAGAATCTTGCCAGAACCGCGATCTCCACCAGTATCATCTCCGGCACACCTTTCTTAGAGCTTTTCCCAAGCCATAGGAATAGAATGGACTAAGTAGAAAAGCAGGATAATTTATGGCAACCCTTACCATGCTAGAGCAGGCCCCTACACCGAAATCCGTCAACCGAGGCGCAGAAGAATTCAACGATCTCACGACGGAGACTGCCAATACCGCATCCGAAGGACTTGATACCAAGTCCGCTCTCGAAATCGCACGCATTATTAATCACGAAGACGCCAAAGTAGCGGCAGCCGTGAAGAAAGCACTGCCCGAGATCGCGATCGTGATCGATACCGTCGCCCGTTCCCTCCGTGATGGCGGCCGGCTTATCTACGTCGGCGCCGGTTCCAGCGGCCGCATCGCCTCCCTCGACGCGTCGGAGTGCCCACCAACCTACTCCACCGCGCCCGCACAAGTCCAATACATTATGGCTGGCGGCCCCAAGGCCCTCGCCTCCGCCTCCGACGTCAACGAGGACTCACCCGAGATCGGCCAGCGCGACATAGCCCGCCGCCGTCCCACGCGAAAAGATATCGTCATCGGCGTCTCCGCCAGCGGCCGCACCCCGTACGTCGTCGGCGCCGTCGAATACGCCCGCGCCCGCGGAGCTAAGACCGCTGCGATTACCTGCAATCACAACACTCCGCTGTCCGATGTGGCCGACACGACGATCGTCAGCGAAGTCGGCCCAGAGGTTATCTCCGGCTCCACTCGCATGAAGTCCGCAAGCGCCCAGAAGATGATCCTTAATATGATCACCACCGGCGCCATGACCCGTCTTGGCTACGTCTACGACAACCTCATGGTCAACGTGCACATGAAGAACGCGAAACTGGTTGAACGCGGCATCCGCGTGCTCATGAAGGTCTGCGAGATCGACCGCGACACCGCGATTCGCACCATCAAGTCCGCGGGCAAATCGATCCCCATTGCCGTCGTCATGCTCAAGGCCAACGTCGACAAGATGGAAGCCGTACGCCGCTTAACCAAGTCGGACGGCAACGTTCGCCTCGCAATCGACGACTCGAGGCTCGAACTCTAGCGAGCATGATCGATCGAAAAATTTCAGTTCAGGACATTCGAACGATGCTGTCGATGTATGCCGTGTCTTTGGCGGCTCTTGTTTGTGACGCGCAATGGCACTTCACGATTGCGCTCTTTCAGCCTTCAACATGGTACATGGCTACACGGCATCGCTGTGGGTGGCTCTTAATCGCAACATTCACGTGGTTTCTGCGCGAAACACTCAATCGCATCTGCGGAAGTGACCGATCGTCGCGGCGTCCCTATCGCACAAACTAGCTACGCGGTCTTTCTCTTTGCCGGAGCCTTCGAAGCTGGTTTCACCAACCCAATCCCCTTCTTCGCATCGTCCTTCTCGCTCGCAATGGGCTTCTTCTTGCCGGAGCCGGCTTCGTCCCCACCAAGACTCTTGCGCAACGCATCCATAAGGTTGACCACCTTCCCTCGCGGTTCGGCAACCTCATCCTTCGGAACCGGCAGGTTGTTCACCTTGGCCTCAATCAGGGCCTTCACAGCGACTTCGTAACCATCGACAAACTTCGACAAATCGAGCTTCGTTGATTTCTTTGCAATCAGCGCTTCTGCGAGTTCCAAAGACTCTTCATTGATGTCTACTGCCTTCAGATCCCCGAAATAATCCTGCTCCTTTCGGAGCTCGTTAGAATACCGAAGGGTATACGCCATCATCCCACCGTGCGCCTCATCCCCTGCCGGTCGAATTGCAATGATGTTCTCGCGGCCTGCAAACGAGACCTTTCCGATCGCGACCTTTCCGCTCTTCTGAAGTGCCTTTCTGACTACAGCAAACGCCTCCGCCTGACTGTCGTTCTCCGGCACAACGTAATAGGGCTTCTCGACATATTCAGGTCGAAGCTCATCCATCGTCACAAACTGGCTGACATCAATCGTGTGTTTCGACGGCACCTTCAGATTCTCAAGCTCGCTCGGCTCGATAAGGATGTACTCGCCTTTGCGATGCTCATAGCCTTTCACGATCTCGTCCTTCGCGACCGCCGAGCCCGCGACCTCGCTATCCGACTCCACAGCACTCGCCAGGACCTTCTGGTGTCGTATCCGTTCACCAGTGCTCCGGCTGATTTGATGAAAACTAATCTGATTCTTCGTCTCCGTCGCAACGTAGAGTTGAACGCCAAACGACACCAGCGAAACTTGGATCCTGCCAGACCAATACGGACGCGCCACAGCACACCTCACTTACGATTTTTATAGGGTTAGATTATCTACAATCCATACAAAAGTCTTGCCCTAGTGGGGGTATTACCAAGTATTCAAGGTCCTTCGCCACATCTTCGCCTCTCCTGCAAACTCGGTCTTCAACCTCTTCAAAATCAGAGTGAGCTACCATTGCCCCACATGTCCTTGCCGCCCCAAAGCAAACCCGAGCTGCTCCGGTCCATCCGTTTCTGGCTCTCCCTCTTTATCCTTGGCCTCATCCTCAGCGGGC
Organism: Edaphobacter sp.; assembly: GCA_025462755.1. Lineage (GTDB taxonomy): Bacteria > Acidobacteriota > Terriglobia > Terriglobales > Acidobacteriaceae > Edaphobacter. The sequence continues at coordinate 4,414 of JAOAPF010000031.1, read as the reverse complement.
TTACCGCGTTCCCGCTCGAGCCGGAAACCGCATGGCTGGCATCCTTCCTCGACAGCTATCCCATCTTTCCCGACTCCATTACGGTTTGGATCTCAAGAGTTCACGCCGCTCTCCTCGACACCAACCTTCACTACCCGTTCCTCGCCTACGGAACCGATTGGCTCGGCTTTGCCCACCTTGTCCTCGCTATCGCGTTCCTCGGCCCTCTACGGGATCCCGTCCGCAACAAATGGGTGCTCCAGTTCGGCGTGATCGCTTGCATCGCCGTGATCCCTCTCGCCCTCATCACCGGCCCGATACGCGGCATCCCGCCCCTCTGGCGTGCCATCGACTGCAGCTTCGGCGTCTTCGGAGCAATCCCCCTTCTCATCTGCCTTCACCGCGTGAAGCGCCTTGAACAGTTCCAGCAAATCGTTCTAACTCTCAATCCCGCTGATTTCCCGAACGATGCCCCTACTGCCTTCCATTGATCTTCTCCGAGACTGTCGAGTTTGGGAGAACGATTCGGAGTGTGTCCTTGGGCTGCGTAGGGAAAGATGGCTCCAGTGGTTGAACACAACGACTGGAGAGATGAGATGAGTGAGTTTCGGATGATTGCGATTGCGCGTGAGTTGGCGGATAAGGTGAGGCAGACGAAGTTGTCGCCGGGGTATGGGCATCCGGTGACGGCTAAGGTGGCGACGGGGCATGGGCCTTGCCGGCATTGTTTGCGGCCGTTTGTGGTGGGCGAGGATGTGCGGATGCTGTTTACGTTGAATCCGTTTTATGGGGTTGCGCCGATACCGCAGCCGGGGCCGGTGTTTATTCATGCGGAAGAATGTGAGCGGTATGTGGAGACGGCGGGCTATCCGGCGGAGTTGTTACGGTTTGGAGTTGTGCTGGATGGGTATGATGCAAAGCAGATGATTCGGCGGCGTGAAACTGTTGCGGATGGATCGCAGGAGGCGACGATTCAGGAGATGATGTGCCATCCTCTGATTCGGTACGTGATGGTGCGCGATGCGGAGGCGGGTTGTTTTGATCTTCGTGTCGAACGGAAAGTTGAACGGAAAGGGGAGAGTTGATGGTTGAGCCGTGGTTGCGGGGGACGTTGACGGAGGTGGACACCGTGCGGCGCGGGGTGCTGCATGCTTTGGAATTGGCACGGGAGGATGTGGCGCTTTGGTGTGGGGGGTTGACAGAGGAGGAACTTGACGCGCGGCCGTTTGCGTTGCCTTCTGTGGGGTTTCAGATGCGGCATATGGTGCGGAGTCTGGATCGGCTGCTGACGTATGCGGAGGGGCGGCAGTTGGATGACGAGCAGCTTGCGTCGCTGAAGAGCGAGATGGACAGTGCAGGGCGTCGGGAGGATTTGTTTGGTGAGTTCGAGCGCGGGATCGAGTCGGCGATGCAAAGGGTGCGGGCGATTGCTCCGACAGATTATGAGGTAGCGCGTGGTGTTGGACGGAAGATGCTGCCGACCAGTGTAGGTGGATTGCTGGTGCATTGCGCGGACCATACGCAGCGGCATGTGGGTCAGGCGGTGACGACGGCGAAGGTGGTGAGGCAGGCGGGGCGCGGGACGGAGGCGGTTTGAATCTTGTTCTGGTTTGGGGCTTCGTTGTTGTTTCCTGGAATATTTCGCGTGAGCGGGAACGGCTTCGACAAAGTGCCCCTCCGAAATAAAGGTGTACCTCAGGGGCTAAATCCCATTACAGCCGAACGCTTGCGGGAGGGAGACCCAAGGCCAAAGTCTTGGGCTACCAGCCGTGCCCTTAAGCAAGAGGGATTCTTACGCAATCTCTTTAGTTGTGAGGTTTGAGGAGTCCGCCTAGAGCGTTAGAGAGCGCGTCGGTATTATTTTGGGATGGCTTCGCGGTGCCTTTGACGGCGTCGCCAGCGGCTCCGCTTATTAGACCGCTCATATTAGGTGCGAAGGTGGGGTTGGAGGTGGTGCCTCCGATGGCTACGGGAATGCCGTTGCGGAGAGCAGAGCCGGCGACTCCTCCTATTGCGCTTGCGGCGCCGCTGTTGGGAACCATACCCATCAACTGGCCGGCGATGCCTCCTATGCCTGGGGCTGCTGCGCCAGGGCTGCTGCCGCCTCCGAGGATGCCGGTGAGTTTGAGAATTACGTTGTAGTTGAGTGCGCCTGCGGCGCTGATGGTTCCGGCTCCCGTGGCCGTGCCGAGTGCCGGCATGACGAGTGAGAGGTTGTCGGTGCGGACGTTGCCGCCGTTGACGTTGACATTGGTGCTGAGGGACTGGATGGCGGTGGCTGATCCGGTCTTCGCTCCGGTGAGGGCGGTGACGGCGGAGAGCTTCGAGCCTAGGTCAAAGCCGGCGAGATTGGTGTTGTCGATGCGGATGGGGCCGCTGATGATGGGAGCCGCGGCGGATCCGGTGACGTTGAGGTTGGTGGTGAGGGTTCCTCCCTGAAGGCGCGAACCGGAGGGCAGATGGACCCCGACGGAGGGGAGAAACGCCTCAAGCTCGTCGATGGACGCGGCTTGAGTGGTGACCTTGAGATTGAGGGCGGTGGTGGGGCCGGTGGTCTGATAGGTGCCTGCGGCGTTGATAACTGCCTTGCCGATGGTGATGGCGGCGTTCTGAAGCTGGCCGCTGAGGGTCTGCAGGTTCTGCACGACAGTGAGTTGAACGAGGACGGGTTTCGGGGAGGGGGAACCGTTCTTTGCGACGCGAAGGCCCTGGATGTTGGCGGAGACGTTGGCGTTGAGATTTTTGCCGTCGGAGAGGGCTTTGAGATCGACGTTGGCGATGCCGCTGATTCCTGCCTCGGGGGAGACGACGCCGCTGGAGGCGAGGTCGAGGTGGGAGATGGCGACGTGTGCGTTAAGAGGCGTAGCCGTGGCGTTTGCCTGGTTGATTGGACCGGCGGTGCCGTCAGCGGTGAGAGAGCCTCCGCCGGGGACCTGCGCGGTTAGTTTGAACGGCGAGGCGGCAGTGGGGGAGACGTTGGTGAGCTCGGCATTGAGCTGGTTGTAGACCGAGGGTCTAGCCTGTCCGGGCGAGGTGATGGTGATGGTGCCGCTTTTGATCTGAAGGTGGTCGGCTGTGAAGGTGCTGAGCATGTTGTTGTTGTCGGGGGCGGGCGGGGGTGTTGCGACGTTGGTGGGCTTGTTCTCGCGGACGAGGGTGAGTTTGGGCGTATCGACAACAAGGTTGAGCACGTGGAGCTGCTGGCCGTTCCATGTGGCCTGCACGTCGATGGCTTCTATGGTGCCGCTGATGCCGGAGGTGGAGTCGACGAAGCCTGCGGCGAGCGGGTCTATGTGCTTGGCTTGGAGGTGGGCGCCGAAGGGCGTGAGGGATGCGTCATGCGGATTGATGGGGCCCGCGTTGCCGTTGAGCGAGACGGTGCCGTTGCCGGGGAGATGTGCCGATGCGGTGAAGGGGAAGGATTTTTGGAAGGAGAAGTCTTTCGCGTTGAGGGCGAACTCGTCGTAGGTGCGGCGCGGAGTGACGGGCATGCCGGGAGCAGGCTCGGTGCCGACGGTTAACTGACCGTTGCTGATGGAGACGTGGCCTACGGTGAGGTTCGGGATGAGCGTGCTGGATTCTTTGTTGGCGGCGGTGTTTTGCTGCGCGCGTCCTATGGTGGAGTAGTTCCAGGTGCCGTTGGCGGCACGCAGCAGATTGATTTTGGGCGAGTCGACGGCGAAGCCGGTGACATGGATCTCGCGGCTGATGATTAGGGGGATCATCTCAATGCCGATTTTGACCTTGGAGGCCTGGAGAAAGGGCTGGGTGCTGAAGGCGGGATCGTCGGCTATGGTTGCATTCTCAGCGACGAGGCTGCCGGTGAGGGCGGAGAGGTCGAGTTTGCCGAGGGTGACCTTGCGGCCGAGGGAGGTGGTGAGGGCGGTTTGAATGCGGGTGCGGAAGGCGTCGGCGTTGAGGAAGAGCGGGATCGCTAGAGCGACGAGCAGGATGAGCGCGACGATACTGGCAAGGACGATCAGGAGGGTGCGGCGCGGAGTTGCCATAAGACCTCTCTTGGACGTGCAGTCAGTCGTAGATTAGTTCAGATGGCCGTCCGAGGCGAGGGGTTTACCGTTTTAGCTGACGAGGTGGCCCATCTTTTCGCGCTTGGTTTTGAGGTAACGCTCGTTGGTGGGCTCGGTGGGGACTTCGGCAGAGATGCGCTCGACTACTTTGACTCCGGCGAGTTCGAGGGCATGGACTTTGGCGGGATTGTTGGTGATGAGGCGGACTGACTTCACGTTGAGCTGTTTCAGGATTTGAGCCGGGAGCTCGAAGTGGCGGCAGTCGGCTTCGTAACCCAGTTCGAGGTTGGCTTCGATGGTGTCGAATCCCTTGTCCTGGAGCTCGTAGGCGCGGAGCTTGGCCATGAGGCCGATGCCGCGGCCCTCCTGCTGCTCGTAGAGGAGGATGCCGGCGCCGGCGTCGGTGA
>JAOAPF010000003.1 GCA_025462755.1 Edaphobacter sp. | reverse complement strand
AGCCCGGCGACCTTGACCGTAGCGCGAGCGGGTTTGGGATTGGGCATGAGTCGTTTGTAGACCTCATTCATCTTGGGAACATCATTCAGGTCGGTGACATAAACGGTGACACTGACCAGATCGGTCATCTTGAAGCCTGCTTTTTCGACGACGCCCTTGATGGCCGCGATGGTTCGCTCGGTCTGGAACTCAATGGTAGTGCCGGTGACCTTGCCGCTATCATCTGGGCCTTGCTGGCCGGCGACGTAGAGCGTGTTGCCCGCGACGAAGCCATTGGAGAAGGGCATCTTCGGATTGAAGTCGATGGGCTTGTTTTGAGCGTGAACCGCGAAGGGCGCGGTCAGTAGTAAAGCCAGCGCAGCGCGAATGAGGTGCTTGGTCATAAGTCAGATGTCTCCGGTGAGATGGAAGTATTATTTCATTTTGCTGCATAGAGTTGAGAATAAGGAATTCTTTCACCCTTTCACCCAAGTGAACCGAGACTCTGCACAGTGAATACTATTGCACTGATTCCAAGTTCCGGGTGCGTGGTCGCCTACTTCGGAAACAATCTCGCCGACCCACGATCCGAACTTGGCGATGCGCACGAAAAACGGGGTTACTGAGACGGCGGACCATACATTTCAGCAAGTTCGACTTTCCCGCACGCCCTCCGGGCGCGGATGAGACTCTGGTCAGCTTCGGCCTTCGATCAAATCGACGGCGGCATAACGTTGCGGCGGGTGGCGGCATAACACCGTACCAGGTGGCGGAATTGATTGTAATCAGCAACTTCCCTCAGGATGACAACGTATTTCGATTTTGAGCAGCAAAGGAAGGGTAGGGAAAGACAACGGCGAGTGCGTTGGATGGGTGAACATTTGTCATCCCACCCTTTTGAGATGAGACCGCAAAGGATGGGGTAGCCGGAGAATATCGCACGCGAAAATATCTCACCCGGAGAATATCTCACCCGAAAATATCGCACCTGGAGAATAACGCCAACTGCCTGTCAGAGTCCTTCTCGATGCAGGGCGTCGGGCGAACTTTTCGGCTTGGCCAAACGTAATAGACGATGATCCTAGGCCCACTTTCGCTAACAAGCGTTTAATTTGTCAAAAAATCGGTATGTCGTGATACTGTCTTCTCAAACGTAAAGCAGCCTGGGCAACTCATTTGAGAGGACTTTAGTCCCCTCTGTCCTGTCTTTTCTGCAACAGCTTCGTTTTGCCATTCGCTTCCTAGTTACAGCCAAGATCCAGCAGCCACGCTCAAAGGTTGCTCATTCTGTACTTCTTTCACGAATGTAAGTTTTGTACCAGGAGCCGCCATGACGATTCTTGCCAGAAGAATTTTCCTTCTCGTGATCCTGATCTGCGGGATCGGTTCGACTGCCCTCAGCGCGCAGGTGCAGGCCATCAATGGGAGCATTCAGGGGGACGTCACGGACTCGCGCGGCGCGTTGGTTCCTGGCGCTGAGGTTGAAGCAGATGAGCTCGACACCGCCATTGTTCATAGGACGGTCACCGACGGGTCCGGCCACTTCGAGTTTCTCTCGCTGCAACCGGGGCGCTATGTGGTCAAGATCTCGAAGCCTGGATTCGCCACCACCATCCAGGAGAACCTGAACCTGACCGTGGGCCGCACCGTATCGCTCAAGCTGACGCTGCAGGTGGCAGGCGCGTCGGAGTCGGTGGTCGTGAACTCCGCCCCGATGGTGGATATCGTCACGAGCTCGTCCAACACTACGCTGGGCCAGCAGACCGTCGAGAACACGCCGGTGCTCGGCCGCAAGTTCGAAGATCTGCTCACCCTGACTCCGGGCGTCAGCATCGTGCAGGGGCCCGACGGCGACGAGATCAACATCAACGGGCAGCGCGGCGTCTTCAACAACATCAGCCTCGATGGCGGCGACTACAACAACGGTTTCTTCGGCGAGCAGTCGGGCGGCCAGCGCGCGGCTGTCGATATCACGCTCGAAGCTGTAAGAGAGTTCCAAGTCGTGGCCAGCGGAGCGAACGCCGAGTTTGGGCGGACCGGCGGCGGCGTCGTGAATGTCATCACCAAGTCGGGCACCAATGCCATTCATGGCAGCCTGTTTGAATACCAGCGGCTCGCGGCCCTGACCGCCAACCTCTCCAACGGAATGCCTCTGACTAACTTCCATCGCGAGCAGTTCGGCGGCAGCGTGGGCGGACCCATCATCAAGGACAAGCTCTTCTACTTTGGCGCCGGTGAGGGCATCTTCGAAAATTTCCAGCGTCCCAACCTGAGTACGTATAACTCCAGCGCCCTGGGTTCAGCACCGTGCCCGATCACCAATCCCGTCTTCCGGTCGAACATTACCGATGCACAGATCGACGGCAACGGCGATTGTCAGCGACAGGTGCTCATCAACTTCTACAAGGCCACCTACAACGAGAATGAGGGCCTGCCGGTAAATCACAACATCAATAACGGGGCTTTCTTCGGCCGCATCGACTACACGATCAACCCGAAGAACCAGCTCTTCGGATCCTATAACTTCGACTATTCGAAGAACCCGAACCAGACGTTCGACGTCGCCACCTATGGCACCACGGCCAACGGCATCGAAGGCCCGGCCCATATCCAGACGCTCAACTTCAACCTGGTCTCGACACTGAGCCCGAAGCGCCTGAACGAGGCGCACGTCACCTATGGACATGAGACCAGGCCGCGTTCGGCTGTCGACCCCAATGCCGTGCCGGATACGGGCATGGGCTTCTTCCCCTCGTTCCGCTTCGGTCAGCCGTTCTTCCTTGGGCCGGGGGCAAGCGAGACGTTCTGGCATCTCGACTTCAAGGACAACTTCTCGCTGATCCTGGGCAAGCACACCATCAAGATGGGCGGTGAATTCCTTTACAGCAAAAATGTTCAGGTATTCGATGGCTTCGCTCTGGGCCGCTACATCTTCGGCAGCACCACGGGATTTCTGCATTACGCAACACCAGCCAGTACCGGCAACGGCTATGGTCCGAACGTAGTGCAGTGCCCGAACGGCGCCTACGTCTCCACCACGTCGTGCGCCGCAGGAGCTTTAGGCAGCAGTCCGCTCTTACTCTATCTGCAGGACGCAGCCACGCGGCCAGGCGTGACGGTTCAACAGGCCGGCTATTCCGACATCAGTAACAAGGAGCCTGCGGTGTTTGTGCAGGACACCTGGCAGGTTACCTCGCGGCTGACTCTCAACTACGGCCTCCGCTGGGAGGCACAGTTCTTCCCCAATCCGGTGATCGCACCCACGAACACCCTGTACGGCCCCTACCTGACGAACCCGAACTTCCCGTCAACCGGCTATCTGCCTAACCAGACGACGCAGTTCCAACCGCGCTTCGGCTTTGCGTATGACATCCTCGGCGGCGGCAAGTCGGTCCTTCGCGGCAGCGCGGGCATCTTCAATGCGCGGCAGAACATGCTGACCCAGGTCGGCCCCATTACGACCAATGGCGTGCAGCAGCAGACCCTCACGCAGTTCTCGGGACTAGGCAATCCCACCTACCCTAATATTCTTCCTCCTTCCAACTGCCCCATCTCCGGCTGCGTGGGAGCCGGTGTCACGGTTTTTGACAAGAACTACCACAACCCTCGCATCTATGCTTACGACATCGCCTATGAGCAGCAGCTCGGCCAGGACTACGTTGTTTTCGTGGACTTCGCCGATTCGAAGGGCGTGTACCTGACGCGGTTTCTCGACCCGAACGTCGGACCTGCCGTTCTTCCGGGTCAGGTAATTCCTGGAACCGGAGGAAAAACTTACACCGCCAACGCCGATACGGTTTGCTACATCGGCGGCAGTACGAATAGCTGTCCCGGCATCTTCGCCCCCGGACCGTTTGCGACTCTCGGCGCTGTGACCAACACCATCAGCAACGCCAAGTCGCTCTATCGCGGGATCACGTTTGGCGTGCGCAAACGCTTCTCTCACCACTTCCAGTTGGACGCGCAGTACACCTACTCGAAGGACCGCGACAGCGACTCCAACGAACGTGATCCCTTCCAATTCCGTTACGCCAATCTCTACAACCTCGGCGCGGAGTACTCGCTTTCGGACCGCGACGAAGCGCACAAGTTCAACGCCTACGGGCTGGGAGATCTGCCCTTCGGCTTCAAGGGCACGTTCCGTATCCAACAGCACTCTGCTCAACCGCAGACGGACAACGTCCTTGGTACTGGCACGGGAGCTCCCTGCAGCGTTAACAACTCCGCAACGCGCTTCGTCAATGGCGTCGACTGCGGCCGCAACCACCTTCGCAAGGACAACGCCTTCTTCGTGCTCGACTTCGGCGTCGCTCGCCCGTTCAAATTCCATGACGACAAGTTCCAACTCGTTCCGCGCGTCGAGGTCTTCAACACCTTCAACAACACAAACAATATCAATCCGCTGAGTTCCCCGGCGCTGTTCAATTTCGATGGTTTTTTGCGCCTTGGCGTCGGAGACCCGCTGCAGGCTCAGCTTTCGCTGCGTTTCGTCTTCTAACGGAAGCAGGCTAGCGAAGCTTGGTGATGAAGTAAGCGAAGAGGAAGAGCAGGAAGGCGGCGGCAGCGAAGGTGAGCTTCTGGCGCTGGAGGTAGCGGGTACGGCCGGAGGTCATACGCGGGAGCAGAGGCACGCCCAAGGCAAGGCCGCTGAGAAAGCCGCCGATATGAGCTTTGTTGTCGATGCGGACGATGCTGGTGAAGTTGGCGCCGACGCCGATGATCAGGTTCAGCACAGCGAACTGGATGACGGAGCGGCGGAGACGCTTGAGTTCGAAGGCCGGGATGGGGAGCTTCTTGTTGGAGAGCAGGACGATGAGGATGCCGGCGATGCCGAAGACCGCTCCTGAGGCTCCCGCGCCAACAGAGACACCGTCGCGTTGAAAGACATTGAATAAAAGACTGAGCAGATTGCCGGCAACGCCCGTGATGAGGTAGACCGCGATCAGGCCGGCGGGGCCAAGCAGTGGCTCGCCGAGGAGGCCGAGGTTCCAGAGGCACCACATGTTGGTGGCGATGTGGAGCAGGCCGACGTGCACGAAGGTCGCGGTGAGCAGACGCCACCATTGGCCGGAGAGGACAAGATAGGCGTTCGTGGCTCCATAGTGGACCAATTGGCCGGTTGTGGGGTCCGTCGCCGAAACACCGTGCAGGACCATCCAGCCGAAGACCGCGATGTTGATGGAAAGCAGGATGTACGTGCCGGGGGTGGCGAGGATGTTCCAGCCGCGCTCGCGGGAGTTTGGGCGTGAGACCTCGCGCTGAAAATCCGGCACCGGCGCGCGAGCGGCAGAGTGCGGCGGGAGAAGTTCACCGTCAGTGGGGGGAGCGGGTGTCATATGCAGGGTGTCGGGGGCAGGGCTTAGGCAGTAGAAAGCGGAACCTACCCTGTGCTTTCACGATACAGCTTGCGGGTAATTTTGTCTGCTACACCCTGTGCCGCAACTGGTTCAGGCTGCGTCTTTGCTGAAGCGCTCGCGGAGGTCTGCGGGGATGCGCTCCTGCACAATGCCGCCGAGAAAGCCGGGCAACGGCGTGGCGACAGCTACCAAAACCCAAAGCAGAGTCGAGAAGATGAGGCCCGTAACGGCAACGGCTTCCAGCGAGATAGCGACGCCGTGAGTCTGGCTGAGGCGAACGTGCATGGTGAAGATGTGGGTGACAAGTTCGACGCGGCGGATGACGACCGTCGCAAGCAGGAAGGCAGCAATCGAAAGCGTGCTGACGCTGATGAGCAGTACGTCAATGGTGCGGGCGATCTGCTGGCGGCGGCGGCAGTGGCTGCACTCGGTGAGATGCTGGTCGTAGTCCGTGCGCATGGCCGGGGAGAGGCCGGATATGTCGTAACGCCATCCTGAGAGGATGTCTCCTACCACCTGATCGGTGCAGGCGGTGTGGTGCGTCCTGCGGTTCGCGGGAAATGCTAACGCGGGTTTTTTCATAAGTTTATAGACACCATGTTACTCCGTTTGATAGCAGGAAGAAAGCAAAGGATTCACCGATTAGTAACGGTTTCGCTATTCGAGAAAAAATGGCGCACGCGCAGGAAGATATTGCCGGTACTGGCAGGTGGCTGTAAACACTGGAGTTAGAGGGTGATAGGGTCGAGCGGGGTGCCCTGGTGGGCCAGCAGGACGCGATTGCCGAGAAGTGTGGGCTGGTTGCCGAGCGCCTGCTCGGCGGAGAGCTGGGCCAGCTCGGGGGCGTTGTTGGACTCCGAGAGATGGCCGAGGACGATCCAGGCGGCGCCCCCGTCGTAGTCCTTCTGGAGGAACTCGGCGGTGGCGTGATTGGAGAGGTGGCCGACGCGGGAGAGGACGCGCTGCTTGACCGACCAAGGGTACGGGCCGTCGCGGAGCATCTCGAGGTCGTGGTTCGACTCCAGCAGCAGGACGTCGATGCGCTTCAATGCGGCTTTGACGTTGGGGGGCATGTAGCCGAGATCCGTGGCCAGGGCCATGCGGATGCCCTCGGATTCGAAGACGAAGCCGCAGGGGTCGGCGGCATCGTGGGGGATGGTGAAGGGGGTGATGTCGATGTCGCCGATGGAAAACCGGGTGCCGGAGTGGAAGTACTCGACGGCGGGAAGGTACGTGGGGTCGGGCTTTTGTACAGCGGCCTGCTGAGATTCTGGCTGGGATTCGGGAGCGCAGAGGTCTTCTTCTTCGGGGTCGACGGGAAGTTCCGGAGGGGTGTTCGGATCGTCTGAGCGATTGAGAGCGGCGCCCGCAGCGATGCCGGCGATGATCCTGGACTCCTCGGCGAGCTGGCCGGCGAGTTCGCTGTTGGGAGCGCTCGCTGCTACGGCGGCGGCGCGGGCCTCCTTCTCGCGCTGTACATGATCGAGCCACTTCGCGTAAGTCATCGTCGTGCGCGGCGTCAACATGCGGACCCAGGCGCGGTGAGTGGGCTCGGTAAAGAAGACGGGAATGTTGAGACGTCGGGCGAGGACGGAGAGGCCGGCGATGTGATCCTGATGCTCGTGGGTGACGAGGATGGCGTTGAGTTGTGCAGGGTTTTCGCCGGCGATGGACATGCGCTTGAGGAGTTCACGGCAGGAGAGACCGGCGTCGACCAGAACCCGGGTGCGAGAGCTGGAGATGACCGTGCTGTTGCCTTTGGATCCGGAGGCGAGCACTGTCATGCGCATCATTGGCTAAGAATACGCCGATTGGTTGTGGGTATGTGGTGGGAGTAACTGGTTTGGTTCAGGCGGACTGAGCTGATATGCCTGGCGAGTCGATAAAGAGCAGGCCGATATTGGTAAGCCCGGCCACTTCCCTCCCGGGAAGCCCTCTGTGCCGCACATGGTGTGCGGACCCCGCGACAAGCAGGACGCAGATGCGTTCTGGCTTGGGCGGGACTCTTTAAGGCAGGATCGTTGGCGTCTCCTCCCAGGCAAAAAATCAAAAAGAGGAGAGTCGTATGGTCATTCTCGATTCCGGGGTGGATTTCGGCGAGTATTCACCGGAGCGCCGATGGAACTCGCGTAGTGAACTATGCGCAGGCCGAGAACATGGAGGCGCAGGAACGCATCGTCGCGTCTCTACGTGCGAATGGACATCTTGACCGGAACAAGAGACTGGGAGAGGCCCATCCCGGGCTGTTTGAGGTGGTCTATACGCTGACGCGATGAAGGACCGGCGCAGTGACGAAGATGTCGCCGCGCCCGGATTGTTTTAAGCCGGTGGATGGATGGTGAAGATGTCAGAAAGGAGAATGGAGTGGCCGGCGGTTCCCTTCTCGATGTAATCGCCGGTTGGGCCGGGTTCGACTTCGATGCAGAAGAGGTCGGGGGTCTCGCCTTCGTCGAAGACGAAGAGGATCTTGACGAGGAGACGGCGGCCCTGAACGGTTTCGAGGACGACAACTGAATCGATTTGCGATTGCAGAGCGGCTCGTTCGCTGTCTGTCATGATGCGGGTTGGCGAAGAGGCGCGAGGAAGTTTACGGTCGAGCGCATGACGACCTCGTTGTTCTGGTTGAAGGCCAGGCTGCGCGTGCGGACGACGCCGAACTCCTTCCGCGAGTTGGACTGGCGTACGCCCACGACTTCGATCTCGGACCGAATGGAGTCGCCGGGGCGCACGGGAAGGGTCCAGCGCATCTCTTCGACGCCGGCGCCGATCATGCCGCCAGCGACGGTGATCGACTGCACGCGGAGGCGCATGACAATGGCAGCGGTGAGCCAGCCGGAGGCGGCGAGGCCCTTGAAGAAGGAGTTTTCGCCGGCGGCCTCGTCGAGGTGGAAGGGCTGCGGATCGTACTTCCGGCCAAACTCCTTGATCTCTTCGGCGGTAACCTTGGCCTGGCCGAGCGAGTGGAACTTCTGGCCTACGTAAAAATCTTCGAAGTAAAGCTCCTGTGACATTTTCTCTCCTGTTTCTTTTCGATGCTACTCGGATGCTGCCTGCTGCGTTATTTCGCCGGATAGGTGTAGAAGCCGCGGCCGGATTTGCGGCCGAGCCAGCCGGCATCGACCATGCGAACGAGCAGCGGGCAGGGATTGTATTTGGGACTGCCGAGGCCTTCGGCGAGCACGCGCATGATGTCGGCGCAGACGTCGAGGCCGATGAAGTCCGCCAGCGTAAGCGGCCCCATGGGATGGGCCATGCCGAGAACGAAGACCTGATCGACGGCCTCGGGCGTAGCGACGCCTTCCATGACGGCGTAGATGGCCTCGTTGATCATCGGCATCAGCACGCGGTTGGAGATGAAGCCGGCGGCGTCGTTGACGTCGACCGGCGTTTTGTCGAGCTCCTGAGCGAGAGAGAAGACCGTGTCGAAGGTGGCGGCCGAGGTTTGAAGGCCGCGAATGACTTCGACCAGTTTCATCACCGGGACCGGGTTGAAGAAGTGCATGCCGATGACCTGCTCGGGGCGCTTCGTCTGGGCCGCGATCTTTGTGATCGAGATGGAGCTGGTGTTGGTCGCGAGGATCGCTTCGGGAGCCAGGATACGGTCGAGATCGCGGAAGACCGCCGACTTGATCTCAAAGCGTTCCGTCGCCGCTTCGATGGCAAGAGAAGCAGGAGCGAGATCGTCGAGTTTTGTGGTGAGGGCGATGCGCGAGCGGGCGTCGTCGGACTGCTGCTGCGTAAGTTTTTGTTTCGCCACTTCGCGAGCGAAGTTGGTGCGTATGGTGTCGAGGCCGCGGTAGAGCGCTGTCTGATTGATGTCGTAGAGAAGGACGTTGAAGCCGGAGCGGGCGCAGACGTGCGCAATGCCGTTGCCCATGGTCCCGGCGCCCAGGATCGCAATGGTTTTCGTTTCGGTCATAAAGATGTTTCGGACGACTTTCGAGTGTAGCAGTTGCCTCTAGCCTGCGTCAGGCAGCACCGGCGGTATTGCAGATGGATTCAGTCTTGCGCACTCCCTGAAAGCCTGAGAGTATCGACCTGTGTCGCGAGCAACTGACCCATGGCTTCCCGCTATAGCAACTGTGACGAACTGTAGACGAACGTTCGCCGTGTCGATGGTGGATGAATCGATACCAACGAGCGATGGCGACTACCAACCTGCCAAGTACGTCATCACGTTTTCGTATATCGCTCAAGGAAAGACATACGTCGGGAAATATAAAGCAGGATCGCCTGCAGAAGACGGGCATACGTTCGAGATTCAGTACGACCCAAGCCGCCCTGAAAGAAACACGGGATCTGACGAACAACGGCTTTGGGTAAGAGTAAGTGTCTGGGTTGCAGCTGGCGCTTTAGTATTCCTGATTGTCTGGCTGAGCAATCGCTAACGAAAATTTTAAGATTGACGCACTACGGAACAGGAGCGAGGTCGGGAGTCACGGCTACCAGAAGAACGGTGATATTGTCGCGGCCGCCGTTGCGATTGGCCGCGGTGATCAGGGCTTCACACGCGGTGTTGAGGGACTTCGCCGTAGGCGGCTTGGGAATGGCCGCAAGGATCGTGGAGATCTCCTCGTCTTCCACCTCATGGGTGAGGCCGTCGGAGGCGAGCAGGTACACGTCGTTGGGCTGCGGGCGATGGCTCTGGATGTCGGCCTCGACGGTGGCCTGGGAGCCGATGGCCCGCGTGATCAGATTGCGCATGGGCGACTGCGCGGCCTGCGCGGCGGTAATCTGGCCGGCGCGAACCTGCTCTTCAACGAGGGAGTGGTCGTGGGTGAGTTGTTCGAGCCTGCCGCGGCGGCGGCGGTAGCAGCGGCTGTCGCCAACGTGGCCCAGCCAGAGCGTAGGCGGATCGCTGACGCGGGAGTTGGTGTGGTCGGAGGCCGTGCGGCGCTTAACATTTTTTCCGTTGAGAAT
>JAOAPF010000551.1 GCA_025462755.1 Edaphobacter sp. | reverse complement strand
CTCCGGATTCGCATCGTGATGATCGAATATGTACTTCACGCCCATGAGTTTAAAAGGGAGAGCGACCAAGAAAATGTCGTCGGGAGGATTACACCCCTGAATGATGTGAAACCCGCGTCGCAAAAAGATCCACCAGGAGAAAAAGAACTCCCAAAACAGCGCGCAACTGAACTCCCATACGTAACTCAGAGGGCTGTTCCCCTCTTTGGGCGCGGGGTGTCGGTAAATGTGGATACCTTCCAAGTGCTCGTAGCCTTTCTCGTATCCTTTGCCCCTCGGACAGAGCACCGTCACCTGATAGCCGGCTTTGCGGAGCGAACATGCCTCTTTCCACACACGTCCGTCGAAAGGAACGGGCAGGTTCTCCACAATGATCAGAACTTTGTTTTTCACAAAGAATAGTCCCGAATGGGATAATTCATGGATCGCCTGGTCGGATGCGCGCCGATGATTTCCTCTGCTGGCCTGTCATTTCTGAAGGGAATGGCTATTCGCTTCCCACGAAGCCTGGCTCAGCGAGAGGTGACTGCGACCGGTCCGATTCCAGGGCATCTGTTCGAAGCGGCGCATCCTAGAGCAATTTGTACAGTGCCGCGAGGGCGCACATCATAGTTGCCTGTCCCCAATGAAGGGTCGGGGTTTTGTTCACCAGCCATGGGGAATAGCGGCGATAGTAAAAATACCCAGAACCATCCTGCATATTCTTGATGGTCCATTGCGCAACTTTCATGGCAAGCGGCAAGCTTTCAGAGTCGCGATCACTAAAGAAAACCAGGGTATCAATCGCTTGTGAACTGCACTGAATGTCAAGCGGAAGAGTCTGGGAGGTGTAGTACCTAGGAGTTCCATCCGGCAGGAAAAATGTCTTCTTCCAGTATTCATATCCGCTCATCATGACGGATTGAAATTGTTCATCTCCGGTGCCTTCCGTGTAAAACTTAAAGCAATCCAGGACGTACGCCGTATGGAAATTGTCAACCCAATGCAGGTTTGATTTCTCTCCATACCACCATGAGGCGTCCGGCCTTTGATATTGAGCGGTGTACTGCATGGCCTCCTGAGCCAAATCCAGGTAAAGTTCGTTCCGCGTGTATGAGTAAGTGCGAGCCAGCAAACTGCCACCTAAGGCGTTGGCGTTATGCACCAGGTTCTTGCCGTTCGGAATGTAGCTGATGCACGTGCCTTTCCCGTCCGGATAGTGACCTAAATCTTTGACAATGTGCTCACAGGCGCTGATTGCAATCTCAAGATACTGATCCTTCTTCAAATTATCGTAACCATCCAGAAATGCGTGACCAATGAGCGAGGTCCACACCACGGTAGGCACGCTCTTCGGAAGATAGAAGCTTCGTGACTGATAATCGAAGTGATTGCCCCAGCAAGCGCCGCTATAACCAGTAGACTGGTTGTCAATCAGCCATTGGAGTGCAAACTCCGCCTTGTCAGCCCAGACCTTGTCACCTGTCGCCTTGTAAAGGCGGAGGAATCCTCGCGCCAAGAAGCCCATCCCCTTGGTAGAATGTGCCTTCGCGACACCCAATAGTGGACGCAGATTAAGGGGGAAGCGCCTCACTCCCTGCTGGAGCACGGTGCGCAGAAACTTGTTTTCGAAGGTGAACGGGCGAACAAAACTTGCGTTGAGACCATCGAATGTATCGTACCCCCGGTAATCGTTCTTCTCCAGCCAGCCAGAGAGTCGCGAAATCGAATCGTAGATTTGGGACTTCACTCCGGGGTTCCAGTCCCGAGTCTTAAGCTGTTCACCAACAGATGCCGTCGTACTTGCCATTCACGCTCCTCCGGACTTCATTTTCTCTGTAACAACAGCGCCCAATCGTTGTTGTCGGGAGCCGGTGGCGAGGTCCACACTCGTCCGATGGCATCTGGTAAGGAAATCCGGTCGCCCGTCGAGGGGTTGAACCAGCCCGTCCCGTAACGCCCTGATTTAAGCTCAACCCGTGTCTTTCCGCCGCGTGGTAGGTATATTGCATAAATCTCACCCGGCTTAGCGAGGCAGTAATTGCCTCCGCTGACCAACTCGTCATGAGGATCTGTTTCCCACCAATGGAAACTTGTGAAGAAGTCCACCATGTGCCCATAGCCTTCAAGCATTGTCATGGTGTCATCGCCGCGACCATTCATCCAGCCCCCGCCCGTATCTGGCAAGATGTTTGTGCCTCGACGAGTGCTTTCGCCCGTCGTTTGGTAGCCTCCCGCCATCACGATGTCCCACGCGGTACGCCTCAAAGTGTCTGCAGATTCCGATCCAAGTCCCTCCGCCCATAACGGATAATGATCCTCGTAACCGTATTCTTCGTTTGTCTGTGGGATTATGTGAAAGAGAAGTCTTTGCCGCAATCGCTCCTTTAGCATGAACGCGTGTTGATTGCGCGACCACTCCTGAAAGGACGTGAATCCGAACCAGTCAGCCCTCCGATCCTGGTGTGCATTGCGCACAGGGTGACTGGTTGCCAGGTGATGATATGGGTCCCACTCTTCGACTAGTGTGCCCGTTGTGTGCGCCCAAGCATCGTCTCTATACGAGTCAAGGTCGTCGCCTAAGTCCCAAGTGATATTGGAGAACGCAGAGAAACGTGCGACCGCGTAGCGAAAGAAACGACGCTCATCTTCGCTGCCTGCATCTGGATGAGACCGGCTGTCATTCATATCGAACACGATCGAAAACACCATGTCATGCTCGCGAGCAAAACGCAGGGCACGATCGAATTTCTGCCAGTAAGCAACGTCGAGGCGCGTGTAGTCAAAGCCGGGATGGTACGTATCTGACGCATCCTTTGTCGGCCAGGGAGTGACATTCACGGTCCAGTTGGCAGCGTTCATCACTGCTTCTCCATAAAATACGTTCGTACGCCCCGCGATGGTGACTCGCATGCGATTTATCTTCAACCTTTGAAGACGCTCTATGCTGGAGCGAATAATGCTTTCATCTTTCCAGCCCATGAGCCAGTACGCAGTTGTGCCGTTGAAGAAATAGTGTTCGCCGGTACCCTCCCAAAGAAAATGCCAGCGGTGTTCCGGATCGATGCGGAGCAACCCTCGACGATGTCCGTCATTTGCATGAAATCTGCCTGCCGAGACCGCATGACCTTGACCTTCCCGATATTCGACGGAATACCGGTAGTCTCCGGGGGCGGGTGGCATAAACCGAATTCGGAAGGCAGTCCCCTTCTCTGAGTCGCAAAATCCCTCGACGTTCCACCGTTTCCGGCCATCTGCCGACTCGAACCAGCCATTGAGAGTCGCATCCGTAAAAGGGTTTTGCACGCGAGGTTGCCCCACCTTAGCAGTAACTTCAACATAGTCGTACGCGTCAACCGCTGGAGTCGATTGTTCGAAGGACACCTGCAGTGGCTCTGTTGCAGTGGGTGCATTAGCCTGCGACGGCTGGCGGCAACCACTAAGAGTAATGGCGAGAAGCCCAACAATCGGCAAGAATGATGGCTTCAACTTACGAAAATCTTTCATCCTATGACTAGTTAGAGGTAAGCTGCGGAGGATACGAGCGCTCTAATAGCAGGGTCCTTCTACGACGCAGCGGACAGTTTTGCGCTCCAAAAAGACGTGAGTGACGGTGAAGATCTTTGCCTCCCTGGGTGTGCGAAGATCACATTCAACGAGGAACACGTTCGCTAATGGGTGCGTTGACGATTGTCGGGGCGCACTAACTGCCGAACACCCTTCCGGATTGACTTGAGAAACCGACAAACTGAGTTCTAATGAACTGGTTGCGACCAGCCACCAGCGTGGAGCTGCACTCTCCGGTTCTCACTCAGTGGCTCCGGCGTAAGGCACCCTGTTACCGCAGCAATCTTCATTCTTCTTCGTTCACTCGCTTTGCGGCCAACCTCACTGGACCATGGCTGCAAGGCCGCTTGGGGCCGCAGGAGGAGATCCCCCTCCTCCTGAAGATAGATCGTTCGCATAACACGCATTGGCGTCGAAAGCCGTCAGGAATCCCCCGCCATCTTTGGCTCTATTGTTGTAGCAGAGTTGCGCCGGAATCATTCCTGCATGACTCGCTGTGTTCGTGATGCAATTCGTGGTGCAAGTCACATCCGGGCCGATGGGGGGATATTGCGGACAAAATCCTGAACTTGGATTCTTCCAGAATGACAAGCCAGTCCCGCAAGAGGTATGAGCCGATGTAACGCCAGTGTAAAACGATGCCGGGAACGTGGTGCTCGGATTGGCTAAGCCAGGGAATGTAGGATCGGTACTTCCTGTCTCTGAGGCCGTGCACGCCGGATTTCCTGCTCCCGATCACTTACAGAAGCGGATTCCGTTGCTTCCGGTGCTTCCACAAGCTATTCCGCTATGCCCTCCGTTCGTGCAGTAGGTCGCTGCGTCCCAATTGCCCCAGCGCATCAGGCTGCTTAGGGTTGTAGCATCGTAACCAGACGTACCTACTTCGCAGCGATTGAAGAAGCCAATCTCATAGATGAAGTTGTTGCTGGGTTGCTGATTGACATTCGTACATTCGTACGTTTTGTGAAATGTCGGATCACCGAGAACGTTTCCGACGAAGTTCGCGTAGCGGTTCCACGCAGAGTCTGCTACCGGGAGCTGATAGTTCGTTTTGTTGGGATCGTTTCCATTGTACCTGCTGCGAAATGACGTGTTTTGCGAACCTGAACCCCAGATGAAATCCCATCCTAGTGTTCCCGCGATATTCCCTTCAGAGAGCAACAGGAAATTGTGAACTCTGTGAGTGTCTATGTTAGGGAATTGGTTTCCCGACGAAGTGTTGAGCATATAGTTGTAGCCCATCACGACTCCGTAGGAGGTTTCGATCATCAGCGGCGAAGTCACGCCGAACAGGATGTTGTTCTCGATCTTTGCCAAGGAGCAGGTATCGCACTCAATACCATACTCTGTCGGCCCTCCGGGTCCATTTGATTCTGAAACGTAACTATCCCGCACTTCGTTCCGGTAGCTCCACAAAAAGTAGATCGCCGCACGATGACCATTGATGACGGCAATGTTCTTGGCCCAACAGAAATTGCAGAACGAGAAACTGACAGCGAAATCTGATGTCGTTACCGTGCCCGCATCCACCGTCATGTTCTCAACGCCGTCGTTGCTGGCTATCCCGCTCGAACTCCAGAAGAACACTTGCGGCGAAAGGCCGGAATTGTAGGTATGTGACAGTCCCGGAGCCTTGATCGTGATATGCGTAGAATCGCTAACGCTGGCAATCTGCACAAGTTCAAGTTGAGCTCTGGTGCTACACCCCGAGAAACCTGACGTTCCACAGCGGCCAGCGTTTTCTGTACCTTCGTTGCCAACGACGTTTACGTAGTTCGTATCGTTCAACTGATCAATCTGGACTACCTGATTGGCAGACATTCCGGCAGTGCTGGCTACGGTGAGAACCGTGCTTCCCTGTGCGAATGTACTAAGATTAGTGGCGGTCAGGCCCGCAGTAGGGTCTGAGCCCTGCCCGCTGGACCCACTCCCCATGAGAATGTCATGTCCATTCAGGATGATCGTTGTCTGGGTTGGCCCCGATCCCCGGAGAACAATATTGCTAATATTGCTGTGGATGGAACTGCTGAGGGTAAACGTTCCAGCCCCAAGCAGGACGAAGTGATTGGCAGTGCAGGCATTGAGAGCATTCTGAATCGTAGTTGTGCTGGCTCCCGAAGCAATCGTTGAACCGCATTGGGTCCATGAACCGCTTGGGATTCCTCCAGGAATACCCGCCTGCGTCCAGTCTACTGCGCGGGCAGGATCAAGGATGCCTGACCATGCCTGCCCATACGAAAGTACAGAAGACAACAGCAACAGTGAGATGAGGGGGGGGAGATACGAACACAATCGTCTCATTTATTTTTGGCCTCCGACAAGAATCAGCCTGTCGTAGGCAATAGTCTACGCAACGGAATGCGCGGAGCAGTAGGCACGGAAGTGCAGGGGGCGTTAGGGGCGAAAATGCGCCACAGTCCATCAATGGGCCATGTTCAAAAGAGTCCCGCGCAAAACCTAATCTCCTCATAATTCCCACCACCAAACTCTTTGCTCTAAACCTATGAACGCAGGCGACCTTTCGTCACGCTTCGACAAGCTGGGCTCGCTCCGCTGGCGTCCGACGCCCAGGCTTCATCACACCCTCCGTCCCATGACTTTCGCGTATGCGTCACAAGTCAACTCGGCGACTGCGTGCCATGAGTGATTTGCGTTAGCGTAACCCTTCAGTTCCCGTCGCCGGACCTTCAAATTCTTGTAGAGATCGCTTGCGAAGTAACGCTCGACGGCCATGGCCAAATCTCTCGAATCCCCTGGTTTGCACAGAAAACCCGTGCTGCCCTCGACAATGTCTTCACGAAATGACCCCACGTCAGTCGCGACCACCGGCAGGCCAAAGGTATAGGCCATAAAGAGCACACCGCTCTGGAATATCTCCTTATAGGGAAGAACCAGAACATCGGCCCCTTTCAGGTACAACTCCATTTCGGAGTCGGGAATGAACTCCATCCTCAGGATGACCTGCCCTCGACCGAAATTTCTGTTCACTGCGCTTTGAATGCCGCGCTGATACTCCTCCGATCCTTTCTTCGGGTCCCCGGCAACGATCAGCCTGTAATTCCCCTGCCGATCGGCCAGGAGTAAGCGACAAGCTTCGAGCAGGTATTCGATCCCTTTGTAGGGCACGATTCTACCGAAAAATAGGATCGCCCTTTCGTCTTCCCTGAGACCCAGACGGCGTTTGGCCTCGGCTGGCGTGAGTTCCGTATCGGGGAAAGCATTGTTGACCGGATAGCGGATCACGGTGACCGTTCCTTCGGCCACGCCAAAATCCTGGCAAAGTTCGTCCTTCATCTTTTGCGTGTGCACGAAAATGTGACTGCAGAGCCGATACTGGATTTTGAGCGTGACTCGGTTGAGCCACGAGTCTTTCGCGTCTCGTCTCGCCTGATTAACATTGTGCGCGGTAAAGACTACTCTCTTGCCCGACGCCCGGTAGTAGAACATCAGAATCGTGCGGTCGAACAACTCTAGCTTGTAGTTCCATAAGATGTGCAATATCCTCGATCTCGAGCGCGCAACGTATCGAATAAGCTTCGCGTAGTAGACGAGCAACCGCCATAACTTGTGCGCGAAACTCGCATCTTTGCACTGACCCTTGCGAAAGTTCAGGAAATGCAAATTGGGGGAGGCGTGCAGCTCGGCGCTGTCCATTTCATCATTGCCGATGATATCGAGAATGACACCTTCTGAAGCCAGCGCCATCGCCAGCCCGCATGCATAGTGCCTGTCCTGGCATCCTGTCAGCAACCCGATCTGAATTCCGGGAGAGGTTGTCGCGCTGAGACATCTTGACTGGCCGCTCAATGAGGCTGTCCCGCCGAGGACTGCAGGCTTGTCACCCGGCTAACGAGGAAGTCGACGATTCGCTCGGCAGCATGACCATCGCCGTAGGGATTGGGGCGGCTGGTCATCCGCTTGTAGGAAGCCGGATCGTCAAGGAGCGAAATCACGGTCGCGACAATCGCCTCCGGATTTGTGCCCGTTAGGAAGGCGGTACCGGCTGCAATTGCTTCTGGGCGCTCTGAGACCTCGCGCATCACCAGAACGGGCTTGCCGAGCGAGGGCCCCTCTTCCTGGATCCCTCCAGAATCGGTCAGCAAGATATATGCACGCTGCATACACGCCACGAAGGATACGTAGTCGAGGGGCGCGAGCAACTTAATATTAGGTACGCCCTCGAGGATCTCTCGCACGGGGCCCTGCACATTGGGGTTCAGGTGAACGGGATAAACCACCAGCACGTCACGTCGCCGCTCAGCAATAGCCCGAACGGCTTCACAGATTCTGCGGAAGGGTTGACCGAAACTCTCTCTTCGATGAGCCGTCACTAGGATGGTACGCAATCCATCGGTCGGCCCCAAGGGATCAACCGCGAGATTCGGTTCTTCGGCCAAGCGTGCCTGTGTTAGTAAAAGAGCATCGATAACCGTATTTCCAGTGACCAAGATGTTCTCTCGGCTGACTCCTTCCATGAGCAGGTTGTTCCGTG
>JAOAPF010000530.1 GCA_025462755.1 Edaphobacter sp. | reverse complement strand
TGGAGAAAGCTGCCCACGCATCGCGGATTCTTCTTTCACTTCGCCAACATCAATACCGGCGAACGAATATGGGACTCCGAAGTCTCTTCCGTCGACACCGCAATCCTGCTCTGCGGCATCCTCACCTGCCGGCAGCACTTTCAGGATCGCGACATCATCGAACTCGCCCACGCAATCTTCGACCGCGTCGACTGGACCTGGCTCTCCGAAGACACGACCCTGCTGCCCCATGGCTGGACGCCTGAGTTCGGCTTCCTGCCGTACAAATGGGATTTCTACAGCGAACTGATGATGATTTATCTGCTCGGAATGGGCTCTTCCTCCCACCCCCTGCCGCCTGAGGCGTGGTCGGCGTGGAAGCGGATCACCTTCGAGTACGACGGGTTGCGCTACATCGGCTCCTTTGCGCCGCTCTTTGTCCATCAGTACTCGCAGGCCTGGTTCGACTTCCGCGGCAAGCGCGACAAGTACACGGATTATTTTCAAAACTCCGCCACCGCCACCGAAGTGCACCGCCGCTTCTGCATTGAACTCGGCAAAACCTTTCCCGATTACAGCGACGACCTCTGGGGCATCACCGCCTCCGACTCCGACAAAGGCTACGTGATCTGGGGCGGCCCGCCGGCCATGGGCCCCATCGATGGAACCGTCGTCCCCGCGGCCCCGGGAGGCTCACTGCCCTTTCTGCCCGCGGCCACCATGCGCGTGCTCAAGAACATCAGAAGCCACTACCCGCAGGCCTGGAGCCGCTACGGCTTCGTCGATGCCTTCAACCCGTTGAAGAAATGGTTTGACAGCGACATCGTCGGCATCGACACCGGCATCACCATGATCATGGCGGAGAACCTACGCACCAATTTCGTATGGGACACCTTCATGAAGAACCCCGAAGCGCAACACGGTATGGCCAACGCAGGCTTCAAACCCTACACCCCCGCCCCATAAAATCCCACCAATCAGCCGGCTGCCGCCGGGTGCCCCATGTTCGCGACGGCCTCATCGTCGCTAACGTGGGGATATTCTCCTTCAAAGCACCAGTTTTCAATCCAGAGGGGTGCCCCACTCATGCGGTATCGCGTGAGTGGGGAATCGCGCGAGGGCGCGATCAGTCTAAACCTCAAAAAACCTCAGCAAAACCGCGTGTCAAGCCCCAAACCCTCATTTTTCTGGCCCTGGAATCTCACGCGAGTCTCACAAAACCCGCGCCAGTCCAGCCTTTTCGCGCAATCGGCCCATCAAAAAATAAATCCCGAAACCGTGGCATGTTTACCCCCTCCAACTCGCTAGACTGTTAATAGGAGCTTTGTTCACGAAGGATCACGTTCAGATTGCGTGTTTGCTGCCTAAGTGGTTGGCATGGAATATTTTGCGGGCAACCCGTCTGAAATCTATATTTTACAGACGGTAACCACCCACAAACCGCTGATTCCAGATAGTTTGTCCCCAGAATAGGTGGATGGTGGGGAGGGGGGGTACCCCACACCTGAAAACCGGAGCACCATCGCAGGAATTGTTGATGACCGACATCTATAGCAACGCCCAATCCGCCGCCGACTACATCCGCACCGCGACGGACCTGAAACCCCACATCGGCATCATCCTCGGCTCCGGCCTCGGCAACTTTGCCAACCACGTCCGAGGCGCCACCCGCATCCCCTACCCGGAGATTCCCCACTTTCCCCGCTCCACCGTCGAAGGCCACTCCGGCCACCTCGTGCTCGGCACCATCGCCGGAGTCCCCGTCGCTGTCATGCAGGGCCGCGTCCACGCCTACGAGGGCTACCCCCTCTCCGAAGTCACCTTTCCCACCCGCGTCCTCGGCCTCATCGGATGCAAAACCCTCATCGTCACCAACGCCGCCGGCGGCATCAACCCCAGCTACGCGCAGGGCTCGCTCATCGCCATCTCCGACCACATCAACCTCACCGGAACCAACGCAGCTCTGGGCCCCAACGAACCGCGCTTCGCCGCACTCCCCGGCGCCGGTCAGCGATTCTTCGACATGTCCACCGCCTACTCGCCACGCCTGCGCGCCCTCGCCATCGAAGAAGCCACCCGCCAGGGCTTTCAACTACGCGAAGGCGTCTACCTCGCCGTCCTCGGCCCCAGCTTCGAAACCCCCGCCGAAATCCGCGCCTTCCGCACCCTGGGCGCTGACCTCGTCGGCATGTCCACCGTCCACGAGACCATCGTCGCCCGCCACATGGGCCTGGAAGTCCTCGGCATCTCACTCGTCACCAACCCGGCCGCAGGCGTCGTCGCCGCCGGACACGAAGCCGCCGAAGCCATCCACCACGAAGACGTCATGGAAGTAGGCCGCCGCGCAGAAAAACAGTTCACCAGCCTGCTCACCGCACTGGTTCCACAAATCGCGGCTCAGCCTTGAGCGCCAGCGCCGCTACTGCCGATCGAGCCTCCACCGCCGCCATCTTCCGGTGCAACCCATCGCTCGAAAACGCAATCGGCTCCTCCGCAAATCGCATCTCTGCCCGCACACCGCGAAGCGCCAGGAACTTGAAAATATGCGCCAGCATATTGCGATTCCCCCAGTAACAGACATCATCGGCCACGCTCACATCCGGCCCATTGTCCTCCGAAAAGCTGTAGTTCAAATATGCTGCCGTCACCGGAGCACCGCCAGCAGTTACCTGCGATAGCAGTCCGCTATGAAACTTCAGCAACTGACTCCCATTCGAAGTCGTCCCCTCGGGAAAGAACACCACCGGCAAGCCCGCATCCAACACCGCCTGCATCTCCTTCCGCGCCCTCATCGCCGACCCGCCATGACCTCGCGCAACATAAACCGTCCCCGACATCGTCGTCATCCAGCCCACAACCGGCCACCTCCGAACCTCCTCCTTCGACACAAACACGCAAGGATGCAGGCTCGCGAACACCACAATATCCAGATAGCTCAGGTGGTTCGAGATCACCGCACCCCGCCCGGGAAACACCCCCTCCACACTGATCTCAATCCCCATCCCCCGTATCCCCCGCGCACAAAAACGATGCAGCCAATCCGCCCGCTCCTCACGCGTCGCCGGCCGCTTTACTAACAGCTCCGTCCCCGCTGCAACAAACATCCCCGCCAGTCGAACGCTACGCCAGGCAGCCCGAAAAAAATTCACCAGATCGAATCCTCGTCTCTCAATACTGACTCCCTTTCACAAGCGCAGTCTATCCTGTCAGAAGTGCAGCCCAACGAATCAAATCGCAGCATTGCCGACCAAACTCCCGCTCCCATCCACCACAACTGGCTCTACCGCCGCGTCGCCCTTCCCGTCTTCGCACTGCTCCGCATGGGAGCCACGCCCGAAAAGCTGGCCTGGAGCATCGCCACCGGCTTCCTCATCGGCATCAACCCGATCCTGGGCAGCACCACCATCCTCTGCCTTGCCCTTGCCTTTATCTTCCGTCTCAACGTCGCAGCCTCGCAACTAGGCAACCACATCGTCTATCCGCTTGAACTTATCCTCGTCATACCGTTCATCAACGTCGCCAGCCGACTCTTCCACACCGCACCCATGCCTCTCTCCGCGAACGAACTCCTCCACGCCGCCCGCGAGCATCCCTTCGAACTTTCTCGACGGCTTTGGCTATGGGAGTGGCATGCCTTCCTCCTCTGGGCCGCGATCGCCGTAGTCGCCATCCCGATCATCGCGCTGGCAATCACACCAGTGCTGCGACTCCTCCTCGGCCGAGTCCGCGCCCACAAGTATCCCGTTATCCCGGCGATATAAGCCACAACGCTTCTACTGCGTTCAGTGATACTCCTGCACCGGGTCGCCACTCCTGACCCAAGCCGTGTAGATCATGTCGCGCAGCTCAATCGCTCCCGCCGCCATTCGCTCGTCCAGAAAGGCAACGCTCTCCGGTGTCCCCGTTCCATTGAAGCCACCCGTCTTCTCCAGCTGATACGTCTTCTCCACAAGCGAGTTCGAGTGCCGCAGATACTCCAGGTAGTCCGCCCACTCGTCGTTCAACACCTTCGGCTTCGCCGCCGCCACGAGCGGAGCGATATCAGCACTCTTCGCTGCCGCGATCACGAAGGCCGTCTCGAACTGCGAGTGGATCTTGTGCTCCGTCGTATATCCGTTCGGGTTCGGCCCGGTCCAACCGTTGTACTGAATCGTGTCGTGCAGCGGCTGCGATCCATCCGCTACATAATGTCCAAGCCACGCCGCATAAAACAGGATCGCCGTCTCAGCTGGCTTCGTATCCTCATTTGCGGCTACCACCTTGCGATACTCGCGCAGCCCTGCCTTCAGCCGTTCGTAGACCTCCTGCACCTGCCACGGCTGAAACCCGATCTTTTCTGCGGTCAGATTCAGATCCGGATGCGCAACCGCAGCCTTCTCCACCGCGCGAATGTAGTCATACCGAAGCCGCGGCAGGTCCTTCCCGCTCGCCGGACATCCGTTTTGGCCAGCGGTACATGCCACATCCGCATAGTCCACCCACTCCATATCGATAAAGTGGTCTGGAGACTGCGTCACCGACAACTCATTCTCCGCGCGATTCTTCCACCGGTCCGGCTCCGGCCCGAGATATTCCATCGTGTCCAGCGCCTCACCGTTTCTCAAAAACGCCGGTACATCCGTCGGCAGATTCGCAGCCGCCAGCCTATTAATCATCTTGTGTCCATCCGAGCCCCAGGCAAAACTCTGCTGAACAAGCATCACGGGCAGCAACGTCACCGCCGCCGCAAAACGCACAATCCCCACCAATCTCGTCATACAAAAAGTATAACCATCCACATCACTCAGACGGTTACAAGTGCCCCCTCCACCGCCACACTTCCAAACACACGCCGATACCGTTCGATCTCCTCAGCTGGCCCCGTCGCCTTTCGCGCATTATCCGACAGCTTCACCGCAGGCCGTCCCTCCACCGTCATCAGCTTGCACACCAGGCTGATCGGATCGAGGCTGGTCTCACCGCGCGGATGGCATCCGCGAAAATCGTTCGTCAGCAAGGTCCCCCAACCGGCGCTGAAACGTATCCGCCCATGAAAGTAGTGATGCAGCCGAAGAATCTCGTCCACATCCAGCCCATCAGACGCGATCAGCCGCTTCTTGCGCGAATCCCGCCCGCGCCGCAGCAGCCACGCGATATATTCATCGCCGGCTACAAAGGGGTCCTTGCTATCGCACCGCTGCCCGGTCCAGTCCGCCACCCAATCCGGCGCGCCCTCGAGAAACTGCGTCGTCCCAAACGTATCCGGCAGCATGATCAGCAACTCCCCGCCATAGCTCTTCTGCCAGAGCTCGAGCACACGATACTGCGACTCATGCAATGCGTCATCCCCATTCGCCAGCGCCGCCATCGCCATCGGCAGCTCATGCGCATTCGTTCCCATCGCCTCCAGGTCGTGCTTGTACGCAAAAAAAGTATTCGAAGTCCCCGACAGGCTAGCCCCCAGCGCCGCCCCCATCGCCTGAATCACATACTCCTGCCAAAGAAAGCTATGCCGCCGTCGCGTTCCAAACTCCGAGATTCTCACCTCAGGAACCGCACGCAGCCGTTCAATCTTCTCCCACAGCTTCGTCTTGGCTCGCGCATACAACACATCCAGCTCCAGCTCGTTCATCGTGCTCAGCGCAGCGCGCGTCTTCAACTCGCTCATCAGAGCAAGCCCGTAAACCTCCCACATCGTCACTTCGCTCCACAACCCTTCGAAGCGCACCACCAGTTGTCCGTCATGCTCTGTCACCACGTAGTCGGACAACCGAAAATCATTCTCCAGCCAATCCAGAAACGCAGGCTCAAAGATACTTCGCGTCCCGTAGAACGTATTACCAGCCAGCCAGATGATCTCCGACCGCCGAAACCGGAGCCCCCGCACATGCTCCATCTGATCAACCAGCATCGACATCGGAATCTGTTCCGCCAACTTTACTGACACCGTGCGATTTGTAACCTCAGACGTTACATGAATCGCGGGAAAGTTCTTCCAGATGAACTGCAGCATCAGCAGCTTGTAGAAATCCGTGTCCAGCAGTGACCGCACAATCGGGTCCAGCTTCCAGTTATGGTTGTGCGCCCGCTCCGCAAAGTTCACATTCACTCGAAGGTTCCTCCCCG
>JAOAPF010000514.1 GCA_025462755.1 Edaphobacter sp. | reverse complement strand
GCCGCCTGCACGGTTCGAAGGTTCTCTACACCAGCCAATACAGCCCTGAGGAACTCGACCAATGGGCAGCGCGCATAGCCGCCTGGGCCAATGGCCAGGAGGTCAGCGACGGCGACCATGCCAGCCCGAAACCCGCACGCCCCCGCTCCACACGCGACGTCTTCGTCTACTTCGACAATGACGCGAAAGTCTTCGCCCCAAAAGACGCGCAAGCCCTGGCACAACGCGTCCAAAAATTACTCGCCCACTAAGCTACCCGCGCGCGTCCCTGAATTTCGATATACACATGGATCAAACTCACCGCTGCCGGCGTAACCCCCGCAATACGACTCGCCTGCCCCAGCGTCAGCGGACGCACCCGCGACAAGGTCTGCTTCATCTCGCTCGACAGCCCGCTCACCGCACTGTAATCAAACCACCCGGGAATCGCCCGCTTCTCCGCACGCCGCATCTTCTCCATCGAGCGCCGCTGCTGATCAAGATAGCCCGAGTATTTAATCTCCGTCTCCACCGTCTTCATCTCATTGCGAACCCAAGCCGGCAGCCGCGCCACGGAACCGGGTGCCCCATACATCGATTCTGATGTGTGGGCATCGTGCGAAGCACGACCGCTTTCTCTCCGGTCCAACAAGATGCCATCCATAGCCGCAACCCACCCCGAAAATACCTCACCATTCTCAGCCAGCCGATCCCGCAACAAGGGCGCAATCTCCTCCACCGAAACCTCCGGCCGCTTCAAAAACTGCGCAAACGTCTGCCCGCGCACCCCGGCAGCATCGCCGTCGAGCCGCGCCAGCAACTCCGCCGGCAACTCCTCCACCCGCACCCGCGCCACATTCAGCAACTTCTCAAAAGCCGCCGCCCGCGCCTGCTTCGCCTCATACTCCGCCCAGGCATCATCATCGATCAGCCCCAGCCGCCTGCCATGCGGAGTCAGCCGACTGTCCGCATTGTCAATCCGCAGGTGCAGCCGAAACTCCGCCCGCGAGGTAAACATCCGGTAAGGCTCATTCGTCCCTTTGCTGATCAGGTCGTCGATCAAAATGCCCGTGTAAGCCTCCGTTCGATCAAGCGTAAAAGCCTCCTCGCCTTTCACCGCCAGCGCCGCATTGATTCCCGCCATCAACCCCTGGCAAGCCGCCTCTTCATACCCGCTCGTCCCATTGATCTGCCCCGCAAGATAAAGCCCATCAAACGACTTCACCCGCAGCGTACGATCCAGCTCCGTCGGATCAATAGCGTCGTACTCGATCGCATATCCAGGCCGCAGCATCTCTGCGTTCTCCAGCCCCGGTATCGAGTGCACCATCGCCGCCTGAACCTCCATCGGCAAACTCGTACTCATGCCGTTGATGTAGACCTCATGCGTATTCAACCCCTCCGGCTCAAGAAAAAACTGATGCCGCGTCTTCTCCGGGAACCGCACAATTTTGTCCTCAATCGACGGACAATACCGCGGCCCAATCGCCGCGATCTGTCCCGTATACATCGGCGAACGATGAACGTTCTCGCGAATCAGCCGCAGCGTCTCCTCGGTCGTATGCGCCACATGACAAACAATCTGCCGCAACTCCGGCACCCACGCTCCGCCCGCTACAACCGCGCGTGCCCCATCCTTTGCGCTCCTTGCGAACGGTGGCGTATCGTGCGAAGCACGACCACCCTCCTCTGCATCAGCACTGCGCGCCCCCAACGACCGAAAACTAAACGGAGTAGGATCACTATCCCCCGGCTGCTCCTCAAACTTACTCCAGTCGATCGTTCTTCCATCCAAGCGAGGCGGCGTCCCCGTCTTCAAGCGGCACTCCCGAAGCCCAAGCCGCTTCAAAGCCTCCCCCAGCAAAACCGAAGCCGGCTCCCCACTCCGCCCCGCCGTGTACTGCTGCTCGCCACAATGAATCAGCCCATTCAAAAATGTTCCGGTCGTCACAATCGTCGCCGCAGCATGAATCGTCCGTCCATCCCGCAGCTTCAGTCCACGCACCGCTTTACGCACCAAGCTATCGGGTGCCCCATCTTCGCGCGGTTTCATCGCGCTAAGGTGGGCATCGTGCGAAGCACGACCGCTCTCTTCGCTGACATCCTCCACAATCAGGTCCACAACCTCAGCCTGCTTGATAAAAAGATTCTTCTGCCCCTCCAGCACCTCACGCATCTTCACGCGATAAAGAGCCTTATCGCACTGCGCACGAGGCGACCAGACCGCCGGCCCACGCGAAGTATTCAGCAGCCGAAACTGTATCCCCGTCGCATCCGCAACCTCCCCCATCACCCCACCCAGCGCATCCACCTCGCGCACCAGATGCCCCTTCGCAATCCCGCCAATCGCCGGGTTGCAGCTCATCTGCGCAATCAGATCAAGATTCAGCGTAAAGATCGCCGTGCGCAAACCCATGCGCGCCGAAGCCATCGCCGCCTCACACCCGGCATGCCCCGCGCCAACCACCACCACATCGAACTGTTCCGTAAAGCTCACACCTCCATTTTAGGCTCCCCGGCGCATTTGCTTTACAACTAGCCTCTTTACAAAGAACAATCAGCCATGCGCCCACGCAACCTGGCCCTTGCCTCCGCGATTTTTTTCGGCTCGCTTCTTCTGCCCCTCCACGCCCAGCAACTCCCCGCTGCCATCACCACGGACCCAGTCCCAGACAAGACAAACCCTGCCGCCATGCAGAGCTTTCAAATCCCCAGCCACGGAGGCATGCTCAACGTCCTCGCCTACATCCCCGAGGGACCAGGCCCGCACCCAGTCGTCCTCCTTCTTCGCGGTTTCCCCGGCAATGAAAAGAATCTCGACCTCGCGCAAGCCATCCGCCGCGACGGCTGGGACGCTGTCTACTTCGACTACCGCGGCTCCTGGGGCTCGCCCGGCGACTTCTCCTTCACCCACTCCATCGAAGACACACAATCCGCCATCGCCTACCTGCGCGACCCCGCCCACGCAAGCAAACTCCGCTCCGATCCCGCCTACATAGTCCTCATCGGCCACAGTATGGGCGGATTTATGGCCCGCTACGTCACCGCGCAAGACCCCGCCATCAAAGCCGTCGGCCTGATCTCCGCAGCCGACATGGGCGTCGACAAAGTGCAATCCCTCAAACCCGCTCAGGAAAAAGAAGCCACCGCCCGCCTAGCCGCCCATTTCGCCGCCGACGGCATGGCGCCGCTCGCTGGCTGCACGCCCGAGAGCCTCGCCAAAGAGGTCATCGCGAACGCAGCAACCTGGAACGTCCCCGACCTCGCCCAAAAGCTCGCCACCCGTCCGGTACTCGTCATCACCTCCGACGACGGCCTCGCACCCTCCAACGACGCCTTCGTCGCTGCCCTTCACAAAGCCGGCGGCAGCGACATCACTACCGTCCACCTCACAACCGATCACTCCTACTCCGACCAGCGCATCGCATTAGAAAAGGCTGTGCTGGAAGCCCTGGACTATCTGCAGCACAAGTAGCAGAAGAATTTTCCGGCCGCTGCAGCAAACATCGACCGCTCCTCGTCGCGTAGCATCTAACCAGCGCAAGGAGGGCCAGCCGCTTGAAGCCAGCAACTCTCATTCTCGCCAAATCACTCTCAGTCCACCCTGCCCTCTCGACGCTTGCCATCTTTCACTTCAAGCGCGGCTGGTTCTTCGCGATCTTCGTCCTCTGCGGCATGCTTGTGGTCGCAAACCTGGTGCACTACATTCTGTTCCGCGTTCTGCACCGCAAAGAATCAATCAGCCACCCCCGCGGCTGGGGGTTGCAGCAACACTTGGGGAAACCCGCTCGCGCAATCTTTTTTCTGACCTGCCTGTTCATCATCCTGCCCCTCATCCCCGGCCTTCCGGGCAACATCGACGCCATCGTGCGGCAGGTATTGATCATGTCGGTGGTGGTCGCACTCGGCTGGTTCGCCATCGGCTGCATCTACGTCCTGCAGGACTTCCTGCTGCGGCGCTACGACCTCAGCGTGGAAAATAATGTCCGGGCACGCCGAGTTCATACCCAATTTCAGCTCTTTCGACGAATACTCATCACCTTTGTCGTTATCATCGACATCGGCGCACTGCTGTGGACCTTCAACGACCCCCGCATCTGGCACTATGGCTCCGGCCTTCTCGCCTCTGCTGGCATCGCTTCGCTCATCCTCGCCACTGCGGCCAAATCCACCGCTTCCAACCTCTTCGCCGGCCTGCAGATTGCCTTCACCGAACCCATTCGCATCGACGATGTTGTCGTCGTTCAAGGCGAATGGGGTCGTGTTGAAGAGATCAACTCCGCCTACGTCATCGTCAAAATTTGGGATCTCCGCCGTCTCGTCGTTCCCCTTACCTACTTCATCGAGAACTCCTTTCAAAACTGGACGCGCCAATCCTCCGACATCATGGGTACTGCCTTCCTGTACGTCGATTATTCGATTCCCGTGGAAGATCTGCGAAAGCAGCTCGAGGCCATCGTCCACCCCTCGCCCCTGTGGAACAAGCAGGTCTGTGGTCTGCAGGTCACAAACCTCACCGACCGATCCATGGAACTGCGCTGCCTCGTGAGTTCCCGCAACTCCAGCGAGAACTTCGACCTGCGATGCCTGATCCGCGAAAAAATGACCGAATGGATCCAGCAGAACTACCCCGCTGCATTCCCCATTACGCGTTTCGCCAGCCGCTCCGACCTCGCTCCAAACCAGACTGCAGACCAGGGCCCCTTCCAGCTTCCCGAACAACGGACCGACAGGCAGCGGGTGCTGCAGTCTTCCGATTAGCGAGGTCACCAGCATGCTGACTCACAGCCCCCTCATAGCCTTCATCCCAACCAAAGACACCACACTTGCACGCCGCTTCTACGAAAAAACCCTTGGCCTGCGTTTCATCAGCGACGACTCCTTCGCCATCGTCATGGACGCCAACGGAACCACCCTCCGCATCGTCCGCGTAGAAGATTTCATTCCCTTCCCCTTTACCCTCCTCGGCTGGCAAGTCGACGACATCCACAAGATCATCGCCGAAATGACCGGCAAAGGTGTGACGTTCACCCACTACCCCTACTTCGAGCAAAGCCCCGATGGAGTCTGGACTGCCCCGGGAGGCGCCAAGGTCGCATGGTTCACCGACCCCGACGGCAACACCCTCTCCCTCTCTCAGCACTGATCACTCGCACCACGAAATCCCTAAAACTCCACCCTCACTCCCAGCTGCACCTGCCGCTCCGGCGACTGCCCCGTCGAGGCGGCAGTAAACGTCCCGAACGGCCGCACATTCAACCCTTCTGCCGCCACCGTCGCCGCATCTTGAAAAATCAGCGGAGTCACGCCATTCGCCTCCGTACCCACCAGAAACGCCCGCTGCATGATTGCGGAGTAATTCACCCGATTGGTCAGATTAAATATCTCCACGCCCCCCCCGCATCCGCACCCTCTCCGTCACATGCACTACGCGGCTCACGCGCAGATCGAAACGACTCGTATCCGGCAACCGCAGAGTATTCCTCCCCAGCGTCGGCAGATACACAGCGCCTCCCGCGCCATTGATGCTCTGATGTCCACCAGTCAGCCGAGTGCCGCCAAAAATATCCAGACTGTACGGCCTCCCACTCGACTCCGTAAACACCGGAGCAACCGTCCATCCATTCACCGCAACCCGCACCCAACGCCGTTCGCTGCCAAGCGTCGGCGTCCAAACCGCGCTCCCCACCACCTTATGCGGATAGTTCAGCGCCGACAGCCCCTTGTCATACAACACATTAAACGGATCGAACTGCGCATTCGTCCGTGGCGTGGCGCCGCCCTGCCCGTAGTCGATCGCCTTCGCCCACGTCCAGCTAGTCCGAAACTCAAATCCTCCACGAAGCCGCCGCCTTGCCTCCAACACCATCGCGTTATACGTCGCATCCGCATTCGACACGATATCCGTCACCGGTCCAAAGCTTGTATTCACGCGCTGCGAATAGAACGGAACGATAAACATCTCTCCATCCCGCACCCCAGCCGCACCCGTCCCCCCTTGCAGTTGAAAGGTTTTCGTCGCCGTCGCCGGAGCAATATTGATATCGACAGAGTTAGGCAGTTGCCGATCGATATTCACCAGATACGTAGCGCTCGCAATCACTCCCGCACCCACGCTGCGCTCCAACGTCAAGCTGCCCTGCTGCACCGCAGGAAGCCGAAACCTACGGTCAAACACCATCGCCGAAGTCGTCGTCGCAATCGCGGAGGGCGGTGTCGTCAGAAAAGCGCACACATATCCAAAGCCCTGGTTCGCCACCTGCGGACAATTTGTAACCGTGGTGGGTGTAATTGAAATATGCCTCGTCGAAGAAGCCATCGCCGTATTCACCAGCGCGCTCCGCACCGTCGCACCCGGCAGGCGCCCGAAGAAGAGTCCATACCCCACCCGCACAACACCCCGCCCAGGCCCAAACGGCTCCCACACCACACCGAGGCGCGGCCCGAAGTTATTCCGGTCCTCAGGAAACACACTCGTCGCCCCTATCTTGCCGAATGCCGCATCCAGCACCGCATTCGGCTTCTGCGGCAAAGGCAAAAACTCATACTCATACCGCACCCCGGCATTTACCGTAAGTCCCCGTCTGACGCGCCAGTTGTCCTGCAGGAACCCCGCCCACTCCTGCGTATCGAACGATACTGCCTGCTGCCCAAAGCTCTGAGTAAACGACCGGAAGCAGAAATCATGCACCTTCGAAACGATCGATGGGCACCCACCATTCGGATAGGCATTCACATTGAACGTGTAGTCCGTAATCCAATCCACCAGCCCGCCCGCATGCCCCGATGTCGTCGAGCTGTCATAGTGGAACGCACCCTCCGAATTCGTCAGAGAACTAATGTTGTCATGCACAAAACTAAGATCGACGCCCACTTGGAGCTGCTGACGGCCGCGCGTCCACGTCACCATATCGGCAACCTGCACTTTATTCTCATCAGGAAATGATTTGCGCCCGAGCGAAGGCGAGGTCCCAAACGTAAACCCGTTCGGCCCAATCGCAATCTCCGGCGCAAATCCACCCGGCCCCACGGCAGGCTCCTGGGGCAGCGGAGCCTGTGCCTGCTCATACTGCAAATCACGGCCATACTGCACGCGCAGCTCTTCGCTGAGCCTCGACGTTGCCTGCCAAAACCATCGCCCCAGCAAGGCATCCACCTTCCCATAGCTGCTGCCCAGACTCGCCCTGCCAACATCCACCACGGGCGCCGACCGTACTCCCGCAGGAGAACTCGACCGCGCCCGGTCATACTGCACACTTACCCGGTGATGCTCCGTCGCCTGCCAGTCCACCTTGCCGAAGTTGACCGTCTGACTCTGTCGCCGCGCAATCGTCCCCGTCAAACTATCCAGATAGTTCAACGCCGCATTCACCTTCGCCGGCGTCACGCCCCGGTTGCCCAGCAGAGCTCTCTGCGTCGGCGTCAGCGCATAAAAATTCGGATCAGCGGGCGACGATATCGCTGGAAAGTCGCGCACGTGCTGGTCATAGGCATAAAAGTAGAACAATTTATTCCGAACAACCGCACCGCCAACACTGCCTCCAAACTGCTGCCGCAGATCGTGAGGCTTTATTAAGCCGCTTTCAACCACCCCATCCACATAGCTGGTCGCAATCGATAGAGGATTCGCCGCGGCCAACGCACTCGTCCGCAACAAATAAAAACCAGTCCCATGCAGATCATTCGTCCCGCTCTTCGAAACTGTAGTGATAATGCCCCCCGCGGCATGGCCATACAGTGCCGAGTAGTTCTGCCCACTCACGCGAAACTCCCGCACCGCCTCCTGCGAGAACGTATAGGCCATTCCCGAGTGCCGCCCATACCCGCCGCCACCGGACGCGCTTCCTACCGTGATGCGGCTCGAAACCCCCACCTCAGCCGCATCCTCAATCTCTGCCCCACTCTCAACGCCGGTCCCGCGCGGCACCGACCCAAAACTCTGATCATCATCTCCGCCATCGATCCGGCTGCTGTT
Source organism: Edaphobacter sp. (assembly GCA_025462755.1). GTDB lineage: Bacteria > Acidobacteriota > Terriglobia > Terriglobales > Acidobacteriaceae > Edaphobacter. The sequence continues at coordinate 618 of JAOAPF010000514.1, read as the reverse complement.
CTGCGTTGAAGCCACCCCGCGAAAACTCAGCAGTCCATCTCCTTCGGGATCGTCATTCACAGTTGGCATCAATAGCGCAAACGTCTGCCACCGCCGGCCATTCACCGGCAATCGCTCGATCTCATCCGGAGTCACAACACTCCCCACCGCAGCCGACGACAGTTCGTCAACACCCACGGCGGCTGGCGAAGCCTCCGCCTGCACGGTCACTGAGGTCGCCACACCCCCCACCCGCATCCGCGCCTCCACTGCCGTCACGCCCCCCACCTCAACCACCACCGGTTGCAGCGTCAACCCGGAAAACAGCGCATACTCCACCTCCACCCGGTACTCTCCCGCAGGCAGGTGCCCCACCAGAAACTCTCCCTTACCCCCCGTTGTCACATGATTCATCGTTCCATCTGCCACGTTCTGCACCTGCACCACAGCGCCCACCAGTGCGGCCCCACCATTATCAACGACAAAGCCGCCGATCGCACCATCAACCGAACTCTGCCCCCACGCGCACGTCTCTACAGTCGCAGCCGCACAGCACCACAACAAGCAGGCCCAGGCAATCTTCCATGCGACCGCGCCAGGCTTCGCGCGTCCCAAACAGAACGACATTGACTCTCCGCG
>JAOAPF010000500.1 GCA_025462755.1 Edaphobacter sp. | reverse complement strand
AGAAGTCAATGGAACTCTTCCGCACGTATGACTGGCCAGGCAACATCCGAGAGTTGCAAAACGTAGTCGAGCGGGCGGTGATTCTATCTGAAGGGGAGACTTTCTTCGTAGATGAAGCCTGGCTTACCCGCGTGTCTCCCAAGTTGGTTGCGAAGTCTGTTCCGCTGGTTGCTGACCTCGTCGAGCACGAAAGAGAGATGCTCGAAGCTGCACTTCGGGAATCCGAAGGCGTAATTGGGGGTCCAACCGGCGCTGCCATTAAGCTGGGCATTCCTCGGCAGACCCTAGAATCAAAAATAAGGAAGCTGGGTATAAACCGGTACCACTTTAAGGCTTCTTGATCTTCCCGTAAGTAGACGTCAGCCGCTCTCTTCCAGTGCTTTTACTCAAGCCACTGGTGCTACGACGGCACCCCAAGACGGATCTTGCGTGTGAACTCGCACAGTTCTTGAATATCGTCACGCAAATAGATTTCTTCACCAGCAAGGCGCAAAGCTATTGTTCTTATGCTTTGGGCTGATAAAGCTGGATCAGATTACCGCATGTATCAGAGAGGATCGCAAGCTTTATTCCTCCTGAGTCAAAAGGCTCCGCCACGAAGACAACGCCCTGTTTGCGCAATCGTGTAGCTTCAGCTTCCAAATCATCGACCTGGAAGGCCGCCAAGGGAATCTTCTGCGCGAACATTGCTTGTTGGAACTCGCGACCTGCAGGATTTGCGTTTGGCTCGAGAGAAAGTTCAGCACCGTCAGATTCCTCAGGGGAAATAACTGTAAGCCACCGATAGGGACCCATTGGGATCTCGATTTTTTTCTGGAAACCAAGCACAGTCGTATAAAACGCAAGTGCCTTAGCGATTCATGCCAGACGTTCAACGTATCCACAACGATGGAGTTGTTGTCGGACTTGCACGCCTCAATGAATGATTTGGTGAGGGTGATCGAGTCGGAAGATTCGCCTCTTGGTGATGACTGAATTTCGAGAAGTTTCACGTTGTCCTCCGGGTGCGGGGACTCCTTGCGGAGTCGGAGCTACTTCGAGACCGCACGCGCTGCACTCTCAATTACATCTGCAACTTCCTTGGGATGCGAGACGTAGACTGAGTGGCTGGCGCCTGCGACTTCGACCGTGTGGCTCTTGGCCCGCTTGGCGTACCAACGTTCCAAGTCCGGGCTGATGGTTCGATCGCTTCCCGCCACCAGCATCCAGCTCGGTTTGGTTCTCCAGGCAGCCGTGGTGATCGCCGCTGAGAAATTGTCCGCAAAGTTGAGCACCTGCGAACGCGCCATGAATGCGGCTTTATCGCCGGGAAGGTCAGCTGCGAACAATTCATGAAACTGCGCCGGGTCAATATAGGTGAAACCGTCGGACGTTTTCTTTATGGCGCCTGACTTGGCGAGGTCGCTCGGAAAGCGCTTTCCGTCGTCTGACTCTTTCTCGCCTGCATCCGGCATGTGGGCCGCGATATAGACCAAGCCAACAATCGATGGATCGTTTCCCGCCTCCGTAATTACGGCTCCCCCATAGCTGTGCGCGACAAGAATGCTCGGTCCGTCTTGCAGCGCGAGGATACGCTTCACGGCAGTTACATCGTCCTGGAAGGACGTCTCTGGCTCTTGGACGATGCTGACGTTGTAGCCATCCTTGACAAGAATGTCGTAGACGCCTTTCCAGCCAGAACCATCTGCCCAGGCGCCGTGAACCAGAACGATATTCCGAACGCGATGCTCTTGGTTCTGCGCTGACAGCGCGCCGCACGTAGACAGCAAGAAAACGATGCAGAGGGACTGAGAGATTCCGCGTACTGCTCGCATAGGCTTCATTGAATGACTCATTTGTTGCTCCTTTTGTTTTGTTACGCTGTGGTTTAGTCGTTCGGGATCGTTCGCGGAGAACTCAGAGCGTCAGATAGACGATTTGGACCCACTGCTCGCTGTTGATGATGCCATTGCCCCATACGGGGTCGAGATCGGCGAACGGCTTTTCCGCGACGGCTTCCTGGGCAGATTTTCCCGCGGACTTCAATTTCTCAACGCGATCGCGCGAAGTGACCAGCATGTCCCGAAATTTCGTGAGGTCCGTTTTGTTGCCGAGCGGGCCATGCCCCGCAACAATCTTCGTGTCGTTGCCGGCCAGCGATAGAATCTTGTCGGCCGCGGCAATCATGCCGGCAATTGTGCCCCCCGTACTGGGGTCGATGTAGGGATACATCCAGTTGAAAAACAGGTCACCCATCTGAATCACATTGGCCTTTTCAAAATGAACGTAGATGTCCGTGTCCGTATGCGCGGGAGCAACATGTTGGAGCGCGAGGCTTTCGCCATTGGCTTGCAACTTGTGAGTGGCGCAGAAGGTCTGCTGCGGCAAGGCCTCCGGGGGCGAGGGGTCGAAATGCAAGCTGGCGAGCGCGCCGTCTGGTCCTCGATATAAGACCGGGAGATCGTGCGCCTCTGACATGCGCTTTTTTGTGTTTTCGCGCGCAAGAACCATGGCCCCGGCAGCATGAAGAGGCACGTTATTGTCGGTGTGGTCAAAGTGCCAGTGGGTGTTAATGACGCATTTCACTGGCGCGTTGCCCAGGCCATCGAGAGCCTCTTTGAGCCTCGGCCATGCAGGCGCAACGAAAGTGTCCACGACGAATTTGCCGTCGGGGCCGTTGAGGACTACCACGCTTCCCCCAGGGCCGGAGAGCATTGTGACATCTTCACCGATCCTTTGCGTTTTGAGGGGAGCGGCGTTGAACTTGGCGCGCATACTCGCGAGCAGGTCGGCCGCCGAAGGCGTTTGTTGGCCGTAGCCCGCCACGGACGCTGGGAGCAACGTCGCTGGAAAGAAGGGCGCCATGAGGGCGCTGCCGGCCAGCGTGACTGAACCTCGCAGCATTTCACGGCGTGAGGTTTGCTTCTGCAAGAAATTGAATTTCATCTTCGTTAGTCCTTTCTCTGTTGCGGCATCGGGCCATTCCTCTGGCACACACGTTAGAGACCCTGAGTCTCTGATCAGTGACATTGTTTGTTTTGTTGTCTGTGATGAGTTATGCAAATAAGATAATGAGATGGAACTTCGTCAAATTCGCTCGTTTCTCTCTATCGCTGAGACTCTGCACTTCGGGCGTACTGCAGAGTTGATTCATCTCAGCCAACCAGCGTTAAGCCTTCAGATAAGAGCTCTTGAGGAGGAGGTCGGCGTTCGACTATTCGAGCGGAACCGGCGCAAAACAACGCTCACCGCGGCTGGTTTCGCTTTTCGCGACGATGCCGCTGCAGCTGTCTCGCAGCTGGACCAGGCGATTCGACGGGCAAGACTTGCCGCCGACGGGAAACTTGGCCTTTTACGGATCGGCTTCATCTCAACCGCTGGCAATGAGATCGTACCCTACTTAGTTCGTCGTTTTAGAGAGTCGAGTCCTGAAGTAGTGTTCTCCCTGCGTAATATCCTCACGACGGATCAAATTCAGATGCTTGGTGCCGGATCGCTTGATATTGGATTCCTTCGCCTTCCGATTGGGGAACACCTGGAAATTGAAGTTGTCGCAGTACATCGCGAACCGTTCGTCGTCGTAACGCCGTTGTCCCATAAGCTGGCAAAGAGAAAAAGGGTCGCACTGCACGAGCTGTCAGGCGAGGATTTCGTGATGTACGAACGAGGTTACGCTCCGGGCTTTCACGATTTGATCTTCGGTATGCTCCGCGATGCCGGGGTCATTCCAAATGTCTGCCAGACTGCCGGACAAATGCCAACACTTATCTCTTTGGTCGATTCAGGGATGGGCATTTCCATTCTTCCCGCATCGGCAGTCAAGCATAGCGGCGCTTCGGTCGTCGCCTGTGGGATCGCAGATAAGATAGCGATGTCTGAAATTGCTATCGCCGTCAGTAAACGATTTCGAACGGCAGTCGTAGACAACTTCCGATCTTTCGCCCTAAAAAACCTGCGTCATTCAAGGAAGGTTTGAGGCGCTAGACGCACTGTGGCGTAAGTGCTTCGTGTTAAGACGCACGCAACGCCTGTCCAACTGCTAATTCCCCTATTGTCGCCTAACTGGAAGCCTATCCACTTGGCCGAATAGTCGCGATCTCGGACAAGTGCCTCATGCAGCTGTCTGTAAACGGGGTTTATTCGTCTCGGCGACTTATCGCCAACCGAGAGCTGGGGCGACAGTAGTCAGAATGGCTTCCAGAACGTGCGCATTGTAGGCGACACCAAGTTGATTTGGAACCGTCAGCAGTAGCGTATCGGCCTCGGCGATCGCCTCGTCTTTCCTAAGCTCCTCAATGAGAGCATCCGGTTCTGCAGCGTAACCACGACCGAAGACCGCCTGTCTGTTTCCGTCAATGAATCCGATCTTGTCCTGTTCCTGACCTCCTCGTCCGAAATAGGCGCGATCACGGTCGTCGATCAACGCGAAGATACTGCGGCTGACGGAAACGCGCGGAGTGCGAGAGTGGCCAGCCTTTTTCCAGGCGGCGCGAAAGGCACGAATCTGGGCGGCTTGTTGGATATGGAACGGCTCACCGGTCTCATCGAATTTGAGGGTCGAAGATTGCAGGTTCATTCCAAGCCCGGCGGCCCAGACAGCGGTCGCATTGGAACCCGCGCCCCACCAGATCCGATCACGCAGTCCTTCGGAGTAGGGCTCGAGACGCAACAGCCCCGGTGGATTGGGAAACATCGGACGTGGGTTCGGTTGAGCGAATCCCTCGCCGCGTAGCAGTTCGAAAAACTCTTTGGCGTGGCGTCGGCCCATGTCTGCATCGCTCTCGCCTTCACGCGGGGTATGGCCAAAATAGCGCCACCCATCGATCACTTGCTCGGGCGAACCGCGGCTGATTCCCAACTGCAGGCGGCCGCCAGCGATGAGGTCCGCAGCGCCGGCATCCTCCGCCATGTAATACGGATTCTCATACCGCATGTCGATCACTGCCGTGCCAATTTCAATCTTTCGCGTTTTAGCACCGACTGCCGCGAGCAGCGGGAATGGTGATGCCAGTTGTTGGGCGAAGTGATGAACACGGAAGTAGGCTCCGTCCAACCCCAGGCGCTCGGCCTCCGCCGCGAGGTCGATGGATTGCAGGAGCGTATCAGCTGCCGACTGCGTTTGTGACTGCGGCGAAGCCGTCCAATGGCCGAACGAGAGAAAGGCAATTTTCTTCATGCAGGTAAGTCCAATGTTCCGGTTCGGTTGCACTTTCAGGAGAGTTCGGCACGACGGCTTCTGATTTGTGCCAGCACGTCGACCAGCATTTTGAGATCGGTGGGACTTTACACCTTCAAACAGTCGATGAGTCTGTTCGCGAACTGGACCCTCGATGATCGAGAGCAGCTTCTTGCCTGAAGCGGTGATGAAGGTCGACACCTGCCTCCGATCATTCTCAGCCCTCTCTTGAGTGATCCAACCGGACTTCTCCAAGGTGCTCGTTAGGAAGAAGTTCTCACGGCGGCAGCTGTTGACGAATACTGCGAACATGCAGACGTCGTTGATCGGCTTGGAAGCTCGTTTCGGGGGCTCGCCTCCTGGGCCGTGCCTTACGCAAGCAGGGCCATGATGTGCGGTTGATCGCAGCTCAGTTCTTGGAGCACTTTGGGATGCAATTGGCTTCTGGGCCGACCGGTTGGTTCTAGGCCGCGCAGAAACAAGCTCTGCAAAATGGTTTCTGCGCGGACTAGTGGCTCATCAGAGTGACTTTCCAGCGTCAGCTCTGCCGCCACTGCATGTCGTAAATTTCACGGTTTGTCTTTAGTAAGATCGACTAGAAAGATTCGACCGCTCTGTAAGTATCGCCAAGCATTCGATTCGATTCCACGAATTCCTTTTGAACGTTAGGTCGCTGGTCATCGAACTTCGTTTTGGAGGTGTATGTAACTGAAAATGCAGCGGGCGAGCTACGATAGTGTTAGGCTTTAGTTTCGTATTGGCAACGACTTGACTTGGTCGTGTGGCGTAAAAGCAACAGCAACACATTGAAAATGCTAGTTGCGGCCACGGAAACACACCTGCCTAATATCGATGGAGTCACGCCTTAGGGAGGGCTTGATGCTGGGCATAGGGATTAAGCTTCGGACTGTCCGCCGACAATGGGGGCTTTCGTTGCGCGAGGTCGAAGAGCGCAGCGTGCGTCTCGCCCAGGAGTGGGGAGACCAGTCGTGTCAGATTTCTGCCAGCTGGCTGGCTCGCGTGGAGCGAGGGAGACATGAGCTGACGATCCCTAAGCTCATTTCTTTGGCCACTATCTACAACCAGCCTGCCGAGGATTTATTGCGTCAATGCCGGCCAACCGAGGCCGGACCACCGCAGAACCACCAACTCCCGGGCCCCAATACCACCCTTCTTTTGGATAATGGTCCGCTGGATGAACAAGCACGCTATCTCTTGCCAGACAGTTTCAATCTTGACTCGCCGCCTGAAGAAACCACGCTGCTGCCTGCTGAAGGCGCGGCGTTGCCCAGCCAGTACCGACGCGCTATCATCGGACGGCGCGACCGAACCCTCGATCCCATGATTCGTGCCGGATCCATTCTTAAAATCGATACCCAAAAGAGAGCCATTGCATCTCGCAAAGAGTGGACAAACGAATTCGACCGCCCAATTTATTTCCTCCTGACCCATACTGGCTACATGTGCGGTTGGTGCGAGTTGGATAGAGACTCAATCTGGTTGACCCTGGTTACCCACCCGTTGTCCCATGCATCCAGCCAGCGATGGCGCTATCGAAAGGAAGTAGAAGTCATTGGCCGCGTGGTGGCTGGCGCCCTGCGATTTACGGCATAGTCTAATCGTGACGATACTGCGGAAAAACGCTGCCTGCTTAGGTTAGATTGCTCCCTGCAGGTCGGTGAACATGGGGAAATTTCCTCGTTTATAGAGCAAGAGGACGCACCGAGTCATCAGGTAATATTTTGCGATCGCAGGTTGTGCATAGTCAGCGAAGGACAACTCGAGGTTACCTCCTTTCGCTGCACCCCGGAGCCTCTCCACATGCCACTCGATCTCTCTTGCATTGAGACGCAACTCTTCTGCAAGGACAATAGCTTCTGGATACCAACGCTGAACGTAAAAGGCCATGTCAATCAATACGAGACAGTTGCTCTCGAGCGCTTCAAGCCCCTCGAGACCACCGATAAGACTCCATATCTGCGATGGCTCCAATCCTGCGTCACCGTCATCGTTCCTGCGCTGCCCTGATTCGTCTACGTAGGCCAAGGCAATCTGGGCCACGCTATCGCGGTCTACCAAAGTTAACCGCTCCAGTAGCTGCTCCCAGCTTCGGGCCGAGGTGCGACTGGCGCGACGATAGTAATACGCTGCGACTATACTTAAGGTCGCGACGAAGACCACAATAGCCGCGAGAAAAAACATTACTCGTGCGTCCATTATTCTCTCCGGGACCGAAGGCTCTGAAGGCTGTATTCCGCTCTTTCCTGTAAAGCTAATAGATCTCTGCGCATCTGTTCCGGCAGTTCACGAGGTTGCGGCGCTTCCCGCCATAGCATGATAATCCAGTACGTGATGCAGGCAAGATACACAGCGATTCGCATATGGGACAGGGCCTCATAGACTCGAGTGTCCCGGCCTAATCCAAAATAACTGTGCGCCGCTTCGAGCAGCACATCGATGATCGAATATACCCCCAATCCCTGCGCAATTCTGGTGATATGAGTTCTCCACGGTAAACCTACCGTTACCGATAGCGCGATTATGCTAACGAAGAGTTCGCTCATTAACGCCGCGGAAAAGAGGTTGCCTTTAATCATGACCGACTGCATCCACAGGCGCGTCGACGGGCTTGCAAGCCACGCTAAAGCAGCCGCTACTGCCACACTGAGACACCCGAGCCATACAAAGCTGCGGCGTATGTCCTTCGTCCACACACCCACGGGGCGAAAAATGCCAGAAGCAAGTTCATACACCACACCAAGCTGCAGGCCGACATCGAATATGGCGAGGTACCAATAGGTGTAAAAATAAGTCGCTTTTGTTCCGAAACGCGCGATGAGATAAAGGGAGATTGTACGAAGAATATTAGCGCAGATAAATGTAGTGAAAAGCGGAAACGTCCTTGCGCGACGCCGTAGGAACAGAACGACGAGCAGAGCCACATGCCCAAAGAAGCTGGCCGCCCAGAACAGGAGATCGAGACCAGTCAAATGCATCTTTGTTCCTCCGTTTGGGCAGCGCTTCCAGATGACAGTGCAAAGCCATTTTATGCTAAGTGAAGGAACGCGAGGATCGTCTGAACTACAGTGGGTGACGTTGGCTCAGGGTCTCCTCCAGTTACGGCTGGGACGGGCGGAGGAACGCTCGTTGCTTGTGCGTGGATTGTCGAGGTTGACAATGCGGCAAGAGTGAGGGCAAGAGCGAAAGTACGAGCGATATGTTTGAGCATTAGACATCTCCTTGGCAGCGCAAATGTGCGCTGCCAGGGAGACTATGGATCATGAGCGATGATTCCGATCTATTTGCCCATTTTGTGGTGTAAACGAAACGTCGTGGTTATATTCTCCGTATAACTCTCCTCCGATAAAGACCGACAGTCGAGAGAATTTCAATGAAAATATGGCGAATACACCACAACCTGGTAAAAAATATTGATCTATATCGATTACACATGCTTATGCACACTCTCGATTGATACAATCTCGAAATGGACGGACGCGAGCAGGTTTGTACAGTAATGGAATACATGGTTCGAGGTCTCGTCGATCAACCGGAAGCCGTGACCGTAGATGTGTTTCCGTACGATGACGGCGCTCTCTATAGTGTCGCTGTAGCTCCGACAGACCGTGTGAAAGTGATCGGGATACGAGGTGTCACCGCGCGTTCGTTACGTATTGTCCTCGGTGCTATGGGCGAAAAACTGAATCGGAAGCTGTCGTTGGAAATCGCGGAATAAAAGACTGTTATTGGGTTTTCGCAAACACGGGTTTGCGCCACTACCACCTCCCTCTGTTATTTCCAATTCGACGTGAGGGCCAGGACAGACATAAGGTTCATCCCACACAAGCTACTGGACGAAGACGGTTGGGCAACTTAGCACTGCCTCATCAAGCCTCTGAGTTCGAGTTGAGCTCATTGCTATGCTGGATAGGAAATGATGATGCATGGGCTAGTCGGCAAAAGAGCCGCTGAACGAGCACTTTTGGCTCCTGAATCCGACATGCGGCACGGCCGCCTTTTTCGATCTTGATGTCGCTCGATATTCCGAAAAGCAAAATCCACTCGCAAATAGGTCCTGGGAATCGCGCTTCTCGTCAGGAAGCTCCTGTGTTGTCGGCAAAGCGCACCTACTCTCCAACGCCTGACTCCGACCACGTCCTGATCGAACCGCGGCTGCGCCACCGCACGCCTTCGGCGTGGATGAGATTTTGCACACCCTTTGGTGATCGCCGAAGGTGGCAGCATTTCGTTGGACTGGCGGCAGAATTGATTGCATTCAGCAGGAAGGTTCCGATCAAACGGCTGCGCGGAAAGACGATTGCAAAAAATGGCTAACTCCGCGCCAGCTTCTCGGAATCGCGCCGATCGGTCTTCACTCGGTCGCCGGCCTTGACCGGTAGCTGATCCGATCAATAGCTTTGGCATCGGGTCTCTGAGGCTGACGAATAATTAGAGTCAGAACCGAACGAAAGCTGTAGAGCTTCCTCCTCTACCCCGGTTGTGTATTTGAGGAATGCGCAAATCGTTTCCCCTCAGGTTCTCATTTCTCACCTTGATCGCGCTAGCTGGTGTGACATCCGCGACGGCTGCCAGTCTAATAGCTGCAACATCCTCTTCGACACTTTTGCGATCGTCGGAGTTGTCACACCCGTTCCGTCGAAAGCGAATCGGGTTGTGTTGGCGGAAGACATGGAGGAGTCTCTTCTGAAAGCTTCAAACGAATGTCGACGAGCACGCCGCTGTCCAATCGAGATGACCATCAGGTCGTTTCTTCAAAGGGAGCGACGTAGCGGGTTGCTGTTGTAGGGTGACGCCTTTGGTGCTTACACAAAAGTTGTATCGAATTGCTAACCATCTCCTGTAAGGAGTAGTGGCGAAAACGGGTCCTACCATGTAGCCTCCTAGTTAATAAAACTGGAGGAGTTCGTTGAGTTTCGTTGAGTTTGATTCCTTCCATAAGGAAAAGCACCCTTGTTTTACTGTTTTTCTCTCTGCTAACAAATACATTCGGAAGATGAAAGGTGGTTCTCAATCAATTCTGGTTCAATGCGACGATAACCGATTTTATGTCGTGAAGATGGCTGGCAATCCACAGGGCTCTAACATACTGGCCAACGAGTTTCTGGGAAGCGTTATTGCCCGCGCAGTGGGACTCCCCGTGGCTGAAT
>JAOAPF010000472.1 GCA_025462755.1 Edaphobacter sp. | reverse complement strand
CTCTTCGACGACCTCCACGCCAACGGCAACACCATCATCGTCGTCACCCATGAGCCCGATATCGCCGAGTATGCCCATCGCGTCGTCACCATTCGCGACGGCGTCATCGCCAGCGACCATCCCTCCGCCCGCACCCACGGCCAGAAGTAGCAAACTAATCAACTTACCCGGCACTGACTTTCGAAGCTCTCCCCTACCGTCTAAAATGGAATGATGGCAATAGTCCTCCGCGTTTTTCGGCTCACGGGAACTCTCGCTGCCCTCCTCCTCCTCTGCACCACGCTCCACGCCGACCCCGCGCGCTTCGACCTCGCTGGCCCCAAGGTGGACGTCCACGTCACCCGCGACCACCGCACCCTGCCCATCGCCCAGGTCCCCAATCTCCTCCCCGGCGACAAGATCTGGCTGCACCCCGACCTCCCCCCCACGCAGTCCGTCCACTACCTCCTCGTCGCCGCCTTTCGCCGCGGCACCACCAACCCGCCCCCCGACAACTGGTTCACCGAGATCCAGACCTGGAACAAAAAGGTCCGCGAAGAGGGCGTAACCATCACCGTGCCCGCCGAGGCCCAGCAGGTCATCCTCTTCCTCGCCCCTGAAACCGGCGGCGACTTCAGCACCCTCCGCTCCGCCGTCCGCGGCCGCCCCGGCGTCTTCGTTCGCGCCTCGCAGGACCTCACCGAGGCCGGCTTCGAACAAGCCCGCATCGAAACCTATCTCGCCAACATCCGCCTTGTCCCACCTGACGACCCCAAGGCCCTCGCCGAGCACTCCGACTTGCTCGCCCGCACCCTCAACCTCAAGCCCAACGGTGACTGCTTCAAGAAGCCCCTCGACGCCCAGGCCAACTGCCTCACCCAGGCCGGCAGCCAGTCCCTCCTCGATGACGGCCACGGCAAGACCGTCGCTGAAGCCATCAGCAACGGCTCCAGCACCGACTTCATCAACCAGGCCACCTACACCTCAATGGCAGGCGCGGGCCTCTACTCGGCCTACGTCGGCGCCGTCGTCGACCTCGTCCGCATCATGAGCGGCCTTCACACCGCCAAATACCAATACATCCCCGCCATCGCCTTCCCCAACGGCGAAGCCCTCAACCTCCGCCTCAACACCCCGCCCTCTTTCCACGATCCCAAGTCGGTCATCGTCATCGGCCTGCCCGCCATCCAGGCCGCCGTTCCTCCGCCCCTGCGCCCCGCCGACCCCAAGGTCGTCACCTGCCTCCTCAAGCCCGCCATCGTCCTGCCTGTCGAAGGCGCCCCACTCGTCTTCTCCACCGGTTTCGCCCATGATCTCGTTCTCCACCTCGACAACGCCGGCAAAGAGACCGAAGTCCCGCTCACCCCCGACGCCTTCCAGGGCGGGCTCGTCCTCGCCCACCCTCCCGCCCGCAGGCCGCTCTCCCTCGAGTCCGTATCCACCTCCGCCTCCAATGAGAGCAAAGAGGAGGCCAAATCCGACGAGGCCAAACCCGCAGCCACGACCGCGACCACGGCCGCGACCGAAAAAACCCCAAACAAAATCGCCCCCGCCGAAGCCACCACCATCTCCGGCACCGTAACCGGCTTCTGGGGTTTCGACTCCTTCTCCGGTCCCACCCTGCGCCTGCAGGACACTCCCGGAAAGGACTGGAAGCTCCTCTCTACCGATCCGCTCATAGCCGGCAAGGACCAGCACGTCCTCCTCACCGCCACAGGCACTGCCTGCCTCGAAACCGTGAAGCTCGATCCGGGTCCCAACTCATCAGCCTTCGGCGGCGCCAAAGAGCAAACCTTCAAGCCCGCCCCCGACAAGCCCAACACCGTCGAGGTCGCCTTGTCGCTGCCGCCGCACGATCCCGGCACCCTCCACCTCGCCATCCAGCAGTACAGCCTTCACCAGCCCGACACCGTCAGCCTCACCGACTACTCCGAGCCCGCCAAACTCGACGGGCTCACCTACCATGCCGGTGACGCAACCGCCCAACTCGCCGGCTCCCGCCTCGACCAGGTCCAGAAGCTCGTCCTCAACGACCTCACCTTCACCCCAACGCCCGCAAACCCCAACGGCGGACCCGCAACCGAAAAAGATCTTCTACTCTCCCTTCCTCATAACTTCAACCCGCCGCAACTCCATCCCGGCGAACACCTCACCGCCCAGGTCTCTCTCAAAGACGGCCGCACTCTCACCCTGCCCGTCACCGTCTCGCCGTCGCGCCCCTCGGTCAACCTGCTCAGCAAGAGCATCAACCAATCCGAAGCCACCCCCATCCACCTCGCCGACCAGGATGACCTTCCCGCCGACCAGCAGCTCACCTTCTCCCTAAAATCCATTCAACCCTTCCCCCGCGGCGCGTCCATCGAGATCGCCAACGCCGACGAGAGCCTCCGCACCTCGCTAAGCGTCGCCTCCGGCAGCCTCATCCTGCAAAACCACAACACCCTTCTCGCCACCCTCGACCCCCTCAAGGCCTTCGGCACCTCCGCCTTCGGCCCCCTCCGCCTCCGCCCTGTCATGCCCGACGGCACCGCAGGCGATTGGCTCCCGCTCGTCACCCTCGTCCGCCTCCCCACCCTCAAAGATCTCCACTGCCCCGCCGACGCCGCCCAGCCCTGCACCGTCTCCGGCTCCAGCCTCTACCTCGTCGACTCCATCGCCACCGACCCCGACTTCACCACCCCCACCAGTGTCCCCGAGGGCTTCGTAGGAAACACCCTCACCCTCTTCCCCCGCCCCGCCAAAACCGGCTTCTTCCTCAAACTCCGCGACGACCCCACCGCCGCCAACTCCGTCACCCTCCCCATCCTCCCCCAGCCAGCCGCGACTGACCGCTAACCCCCCAGCCAGCCGCAACCGACCGCTAACCACCACCCAAAACCTTGTCATCCTGAGCGAAGTCGAAGGACCTGCGGTTGCGCTCTGAGCGAATGTCATCCCCAAAAAGGCCGAACCAGCCTTCAGCGGGCCAAAGGCCCGCGCCACCCTAGCCTGGGGCAACGCCCCAGGTCACAACCGCCCAAACCCGCTGCGGGCTGAAGGCCCGCGCTAAATGCCTGATCCGCAACTCGCAACTCGATGAAACTAAACCATCTTTCGTCGGAACATACATTTTTCCCATTTTCCGCCCAAAAATCGCATGTCAAGCCCGATAACCACCTAAATCACTCAAAGAGAAGGAAATAGAGTTGGCAGGTTAGTTACCCTCAACCCGCTATACTTAAAACAGTAGATAAAAAAACAAGTTGATAAAACAAGCAAGCCCCGCCGGGATCAACCACCCAGCGGGGCTAACTCATTCAGAAACAATACTTTGGACGGAACTCTTTTGTTATGAATATTTTGCCGACAGCGACGCCCCGTAAATCCATGAAGGCAAAGAATTTACGTCCGGGCAATAGGGGAGGTACCCGCCACCGTCTCCTCCCGCAGCGCCTGCCGCACCTTGCTGTGCTTCACGCTGTAGGTGAAGTAAACAATCATACCCACGGCCAGCCAGATAATGAGCCGGGCCCAGTTCAGCCAGCCTAACCTGACCATCATGTATCCGTTGAACAGGATGCCCATCAGCGGCACCAGCGGCACCCAAGGCGTACGGAAGGGCCGCGACCTCGCCGGATCGGTCTTCCGGAGAATCATGATCGCGATACACACAATCACAAACGCCAGCAGCGTTCCGATATTCACCATCTTCCCGATGTCGTCGATAGGCGTCAGCGCACCAACGATGCCCGCCAGGGTCCCCACAAGAAACGTGTTCTTGAACGGGGTCCGGAACCTCGGGTGTACCTCAGCGAAGAACTTCTTCGGCAACAGACCGTCCGACGCCATGGCGTAGAGCACCCGCGTCTGTCCCAGCAACATCACCAGCATCACCGACGTCAGTCCAGCCAGCGCGCCCAACGTAATGATGTCGCTCGCCCAACCCAGGTTCCGGTCCGCAAACGCCCGAGCAATCGGAGCCTCGATGTTCACCGACTGCCACGGCACCATCCCCGTGAGCACCGCCGCAACTCCGATGTAAAGCACTGTGCAGATGGCCAGCGACGCAATGATGCCAATCGGCAGGTCCCGTTGCGGATTCTTAGCCTCCTGCGCCGTCGTCGAAACCGCGTCGAATCCAATGTACGCAAAGAAGATGTAAGCCGCACCCGCGCCGATACCGGCAAATCCATGAGGGGCAAACGCGTGCCAGTCATGACCCCAGTTGGCAGGGCTCACATACTTTGCGCCCAGCCCAAGCACAAACAGCACCACCGACACCTTGATGACCACAATCGACGTGTTGAACTTCGCCGATTCCTTGATGCCGATGGCCAGCACCGTCGTCACAACCAGCGCAATCAAAAACGCCGGCAAATTGATCCCAATCTCATGGCCGAAGAGCACCGGAGCCCCCAACACCTGATGCGCCCGCGCCAGCATCTCCGCCGTCGGTGTCGCCTTCAAAGCCCCAAGTTGCGCAATGTACTCCAGCGACCCTGGAACCAGCGAGGCGTACGCCGACGCCATCACATCCCGGCCAACCTTGTCCACCGCCACGCCCAACCCGGTCCAGTGATCGTACGCCAGCCACAACGGAAACTTGATATGAGCAATATCCATCAGCTCGATAAAGTGATTCGACCAGCCCGAGCTCACCGTGCTCGCACCCATCGCATATTCGAGCGTGAGGTCCCACCCGATGATCCACGCGATCAACTCACCCAGCGTCGCATACGCATAGGTGTAAGCTGATCCGGCCAGCGGAATCATCGCCGCAAACTCCGCGTAGCAGAGCCCCGCAAAGGCGCATCCAAGGCCGCTCAGCACAAACGAGAGCATCAGCCCAGGCCCGGCATAGTGCGCACCCAGACCGCTCAGCACAAAGATGCCGGCGCCGATCACCGCGCCAACCCCAAGCGCCGTCAGCTGAAACGGCCCAAGACACCGCTCCAGCGTCCCCTCGCCTTCAGCCTTGGCCTCAGCGAGCAGCACATTCATTGGTTTCCTTGCAAACAGCATCGACATCGTTTGTTGGTTCTCCTTTACGCCCCGGTCGTTCCTAGATCAGCTTTCCCTAACGGCCATTCCCTGCCGCCTCCACACCAGATACACAGGCACGCCCAGCAGAACAACTATCAGCCCCGGCCACGTATATTGTGGTTTGTAACGCAATAGTACGACACAAATCCACACCGCCATCACGATATACATCCCCGGCAACACAGGATACCCGAATGCCCTATAGGGCCGCACCGCCTCCGGACGAGTCCGACGCAGCACAAACAACCCCATAATCGTCAGAATGTAAAAGACCAGCACCGCAAAGATCACATAATCCAGCAACTGCCCGTAGCTCCCCGACAAGCACAGCAGACAGGTCCACGCCCACTGCACCCAAAGCGAGTTCACCGGAGTCTTCGACTTCTCGCTCAGCTTCCCCACAGACTTGAAGAACAACCCATCCCGGCTCATCGCGTAGTAAACCCGCGCACCCGCCATCAGCAGCCCATTCACACAACCGAACGTAGAAATCAAAATCACCGCAGCCATCAGCTTCGCGCCGAAGCCAGCGCCCACGGCCCCAAGTGACGAGCCCGCCTGCTCCATCACCGCCGTAGCCACCCGATCCTCCGAAGCAAACTGAATCCCCCGCCCCGCAATTGTCGTAGCCGCCGGATCACCCACCATCGGCAGCACACTCAGATAGACAAAGTTGCAAAGCACATACAGCAACAGCACAACGCCCGTCCCAATCGCCAGCGACAGCGGTAGATTCCGCTTCGGATTCTTGATCTCCCCCGCCGTAAACGTCACATTGTTCCACGCGTCCGCGCTGAACAGCGACCCAACCTGCACCACCGCTACCATGGTCAGCAGCCCGACATACACCGTCGGCCCACCCACCCCCACCTGCACCGCATGCAGCGTCCCCCACCCGGCCCCCGCCCAGAAATTATGCCAGCCTGAACCAAAATTCGCCGCCACCGCAACCGAATTCTTCGCAACCAAACCCACCAAAACCACCGCCGCGAGCGCAAAAACCTTCGCCGACGTAAACACGTTCTGCACCGCCGCGCCCATCTTTACGCCCATCGTGTTCAACAGCGTCAGCAGCGTAATCACCACAATCGCCGCCAGGTTCGCCGTGTTCAATCCAATATCCATGTTGCCCAGCACCATCGGCCCAACATGCCACGCCGGCACATGCCCGATATGCCAGATCCAGTGCGACGCACTCACACTGGGAAAGAACACCCCGAGAAACTTCCCAAACGCAACCCCCACCGCCGCAATCGTCCCCGTCTGGATCACCAGAAACAGCGTCCACCCATACAGGAAACCCCAAAGCGGCCCCAGCGCCTCGCGCAGATAAACATACTGCCCGCCTGCCTTGGGCATCATCGCCGCCAACTCCCCATAGCTCAGCGCGCCAATGATCGTCATCAACGCCGTCACCAGCCAAGCCGCAATCAACAGTGCCGGCGACCCCAGCCCCCGCGACATCTCCGCCGAAACAATAAAGATGCCCGACCCAATCATCGAGCCCATTACTATCGCAGTCGCCGAAAACAGCCCCATCCCCTGTACAAACTGAGGAGCCATCGACACCGACCCAGCATCACCCAGCATGTCTTTGGTGTCACTCGGCGCGTCTTTTTCGTTGTCATCCCGCAGCGGAGCGGAGGGATCTGCTATTGTACTTTTCAAAAAATTCACGTTCCGTAAGTTCTACCGTAAAATTTCAAGAAAGTCTCTCGCCACTTTCTCAACCGTCTCACCCTCAACAAATAGCGCGCTGATTATCGCCACCGAATCCGCCCCCGCATCGATCACACTCCGCGCATTCGCCCGCGTAATCCCACCAATCGCCACAATCGACTTCTTCGTCAGCATCCGCGCCCGCCGCACCCCCTCCAACCCGATCACCGGCTCCGCATCCAGCTTCGTCCCGGTAGCAAACACCGGCCCCACCGCCACATAATCAGCGCAACTCCCATCCGCCACCCGAACCTGCTCCTCCGTATGCGTAGAAACCCCGACCCACAGCCCTGAGCGGAAATCTAGCCCTGAGCGGAAATCTAGCCCTGAGCGGAAATCCAGCCCTGAGCGGAAATCCAGCCCTGATCCCGGCACAATCCGGGTGCCCCACTCATCGCGCCGTTGTTTCATGCGATGAGTGGGCATCGTGCGAAGCACGACCGCCTTCGCATCCTCCGGCAACAAATCCCCCTGCCCAACATGCACCCCATCCCACCCTGCAAGCACCGCCAGATCAGCCCGATCATTCATGATCAACCGGCAGCCACTTCCCGCCATGGCCTCACCAATCACAGCCGCATTCCGCAAAACCTCCTGCGGCCCACCCAACTTGTCTCGGTACTGCAGCAACTCCACCCCAGCCGCCTTCAGTTCCTCCACAAACCGTAAAGCATCCACACCCCGCGCCCCCATCAGCGCAGCATCCGCGATCGGATAAAGCCGGGGAAACCGCCGCTGACTCGCTGACTCGCTCACTTGCTAACTAGCTTTCCTTCTGCCGCTCGAAGAACCGCTCCATAAACTTCGTATCGAACTGCCCCGCACGAAACTCCGCATCCGCAAAAATCTTCTGATGCAGCGGAATCGTCGTATGAATCCCCTGCACCACAAACTGGCTTAACGCCCGCTGCATCTTATCCATCGCCTCCACTCGATCCACACCATGACAGATCAGCTTCGCAATCAGCGAGTCATAGTAAGGCGGCACAACTCCCTCCGCATACTGCGCCGTATCCACCCGAACCCCATTCCCCCCCGGAAGATTAAAAGCCGTAATCTTCCCCGCGCTAGGAGTGAACTTCTCCGGATGCTCCGCATTGATCCGGCACTCAATGGCATGCCCGCGGATCTCCACCGGCTTGGTAACAATCGACGAGAGCTTCTCCCCCGCCGCAATCCGCAACTGCGCCTTCACCAGATCAATTCCTGTAACCATTTCAGTTACACAATGCTCCACCTGAATCCGAGTATTCATCTCGATGAAGTAAATCTTCCCATCCTCATCCATCAAAAACTCAATCGTCCCTGCGTTCCAGTACCCAATATTCTCGAGCGCCTTCTTGATCGTCTTGCCCAGCTCCTCCCGCAGCTTCGGAGTCACCATCAAACTCGGCGCCTCTTCAATCAGCTTCTGGTGCCGCCGCTGAATCGAGCACTCCCGCTCCCCCAGGCTCATCACATTCCCATGCTCATCCGCCAGCACCTGGAACTCGATATGCCGAGGCCGCTCGATGAACTTCTCCATGTACATATCGCCGTTACCGAAGGCATTCGCGGCCTCGGTAGAAGCTTGCTGGTACATCGAAGGCAACTCCTCAGCGTTCCTGCAAATCCGCATCCCTCGCCCACCGCCACCAGCGACAGCCTTCAAGATCACCGGATAGCCAACATCCTTCGCCCACTCCAGCGCCTCTTTCTCATCCGCGATCACGCCATCGGACCCGGGAAGAATCGGCACCTTCGCCTTCTTCATCGTCTGCCGCGCCGTGGACTTCTCGCCCATCATCCGCGTCACCTCCGGCGGAGGCCCGATGAACTTGATATTCGAAGCCCGGCACACCTCGGCGAAGTTCGCATTCTCACTCAGCAATCCATATCCCGGGTGAATCGCATCCACATCCGCAATCTCAGCCGCCGAAATCACAGCCGGCACATTCAAATAGCTATCGGCCGAGCGCGGAGGCCCAATGCAGATCGCCTCATCCGCAAACCGCACATGCAGCGAATTCCGGTCCGCCTCGCTGTACACCGCAACCGTGCGAATGCCCATCTCCCTGCACGCGCTGATCACGCGTAGCGCGATCTCCCCGCGATTAGCAATCAATACCTTACGAAACATGTCCCGCCTTTGTTTGACTCACTACACTTCCTGATTCCGTCTGACGGGCTGGCTTATGGCGCAGAATAACGACGAAACACACAAGCAAGAAGAGAAATACAGGAACGACTAGAACCACGATTGGACTTTCCCATCGCATCCAGATCAGTGATCCGGTGCTCAGGAGGCTAATCGCGGCCCAGAATAATATCTTGAGACGGCTCTTCGACATACTTTCTCCGTTGCTCTCCGTCTCCGCCTACCGCGCCCTGATGGCAAACAGCGGCTGTCCATACTCCACCGGCTGTCCACTCGAAGCAATCCGCCTCACCACCTCGCCGGCGACATCGGACTCAATCTCATTCATCAGCTTCATCGCCTCGACGATGCAGAGCACCTGCCCCACCTCCACCTGGTCCCCGATCTTCACGAACGCCGGAGCCCCCGGCGACGGCGACTCATAAAATGTCCCCACAATCGGCGACTTCACCTCATGCAGCTTCTCCTCCAGCTCATCCGCAAGCGCAGCCGCAGCACTCGCCCTCGCGGAAGCGGCAGCCGTTGGTGCCGCCGCAGGCGCCGAAGCCATCAGCCTGCTCAACTGGGCCATATCGAATCCACCAGCCGGAGCAGCCGCAGGTTCCCCTGCGAATTTGATCCGCACCTTCAGGTCATCCTGCTCCATGTCGAACTCGGCAATACCGTTCGCCTTCAAAAATTCGACCAGTTCGCGAAGTTCTTCCAGCTTATTTCCGTCCATCATCACTCTTCCCGCGCTTCAACGAGCGCCTTTTTCAAGCTTCAACTATCAATCAGGAGTCGGCCTTCTACTCCCTCTTGCCTACTCCCTGTCTCTCACAGCTCGATCCAGGCCTTCACACTTGGCGTCAAAACCTCTCCGCCCTTGGCCGTCACCAGCACCATATCTTCGATACGCAATCCAAACCGCCCCGGCATATACACTCCAGGCTCGATTGTGATCACCATGCCCTGCTCTAAAACCTGCTTCTGCTTCGCTGCAAGCCTCGGTCCTTCGTGAATCTCCAGCCCAACTCCGTGCCCCGTCGAATGGCTGAAGTACTTATCCAGCTTCACCCTCCGCAACACGCTTCGTGCCGCCTCATCCACCTCTCCGGCCGTCACTCCCGGTGCCACGGCAGCGACCGCAGCTTCCTGCGCTTCCAGCACAGAATCATACACGTCCCGCTCGCCCGGCATCGCCTTGCCCATGTGCACGGTACGCGTCATATCGCTCGAATATCCGTCGAGAATAACACCGAAATCCAGCGTCACAAACCCACGTTTCGGCAACTTCGCACCCGTAGCCCGGCCATGCGGCAACGCCGATCGCAGTCCACTGGCCACAATCGTATCGAAGCTCATCCCCTCTGCCCCAGCGAGCCTCGCCGCATACTCCAGCGTCGCAGCCACCTCCGCCTCCGTCAGTCCCGCCTCCAGATAAGTCAGCATCCCCTCAAACAACTCACACCCCACGCGCGCCGCCGCCCGCATCTTTACAATCTCCTCCGCGTCCTTCACCTCCCGCATCCTCGCCACCACGGGACCCAATGCCACAAACATACCCCGCCGGGCTTTAGCATTCGCACCAGATGCACCCGCCGCGACCGCCTTCCGCATAGTCTCCAATCCCGCCACCGTCGTGTTCGCCGCATCGAACCCACACCGCCGCACTCCCGCCGCCGCCATCCACTCACAAGCCGCCATCACTGCCGGCTTCTTTGCAATCACCACCCTGGTTCCCACCGCCTCAGCCTTCGCCTGCGCCGTATACCGCCCATCGGTAAACAACACGGCGCGCCCACCCGCCAACACCAGCGCCCCATTCGATCCTGTAAACCCGCATAGATACCGAACATCCGGCAGATGCGTCACCAGCATCCCATCCACACCTGCATTCTTAGCAGCCGTAGCTGCTCTTCTCTTCCGCAAACTGAAATTCATCTCCTTGATTCTACCGAACCGATTCCATCGAACCACAGATTCCACCCAACCCTCCATCGATAAGCCCAACGGAACCAGACCCAATACACTCCCCGTGGAGACTACTCAAAAAAAACAGCTGTGATGCACATCTTTGCTCGCTACGCCCTATTCCGACTCACCTACTGCAGGTTTTTAGGACCCGGTATCATTGCGTATGCCCGGCCTTACCCCTCCGCAGCCTTCCCGCTTCACCCGGCGAAACTTCCTCATAGGCACAGGCGTCACCGCTGCCGGACTCGCTCTCTACTCCGGCGAGTTCGCCCGTCACGAACTCGACATCGTCCAGCGCCCCATCGTCATCAACAATCTGCCCTCCTCCTTTCACGGCTATCGCATCGTCCAGCTCAGCGACATCCATCTCGACGAGTACACAGAGCCTTTCTTCCTCGAACGCATCGTTCACAAAGTCAATGCCCTCAACCCCGACATCGTCCTCCTCACCGGCGACTTCATCACCCACGGCTCTCTCACCTTCATCGCCGGCGGCCACGCCCTCCATCGTTGCGCCGAGATACTCTCCACCCTCACCGCACCCCTTCGTTACGGCATCCTCGGTAACCATGACGTCGCTTTCAACGGCCCCATGGTAACCAAAGCCCTCACCGACAACGGCATACCTGTTCTGATCAACCAGCATCTCCCCATCGAACGCAACGGCGACCGCCTCTGGCTCTGCGGCGTCGACGACCCGGGCTACAGCCGTCCCAACCTCGACCTGGCCATTCCTGCTAAACCCGACGGTCCCGTCCTGCTCATGGCGCACGAGCCCGACTTCGCCGACCAGGTCCTCGCCCACCCTCGCGGTCCTCTCGTCGACTTCATGCTTTCCGGCCACTCGCATGGCGGCCAGATCAGGCTGCCCTTCCTCCGTCCGCTCATCCTCCCGCCCATGGGCGAGAAGTACCCTGAAGGCCTTTACCGCTTCAACCACATGCAGCTCTACGTCAACCGCGGCATCGGCACCGTCGGCCTTCCCTTCCGCCTCAACTGCCCCCCCGAGATCACGGTCATCACCCTGAACCCGGCATAGAAAATCAGTTCTCCGTTCTCACGAAAGACCCCACACAACGAGAACGGATCACGGCAACCGACACCTGCTTCACGCCCCAAACGCAGTAAAGAAGATCATCACAACCCCCACCCCAAACAGCACCAGCGCAGCCAACACCCTCCACATCACGCTGTACCACTGCTTGCCCACCACCGACCAGCAAAGCTGAATCGCAAACCAGAACGCCGCCACCGAAATGGCGCCGTACAAAATGACGTAAGCATCAATATGTGAGATCAGCCGCTGCACCAAACCGTCTACCGTGCCCGTGCCACCGGCTTTTTCTGCCTCGGCATCACCGCAATCGGAGTCGTGGCCTTCACCCCGGACTTCTCCACCATCCACGCATCCAGCAGAGACTTCTTGAACCGCCACCGGTTCCCCAGC
Source organism: Edaphobacter sp. (assembly GCA_025462755.1). GTDB lineage: Bacteria > Acidobacteriota > Terriglobia > Terriglobales > Acidobacteriaceae > Edaphobacter. The sequence goes on along the minus strand of JAOAPF010000472.1, from coordinate 8,702 downwards.
TTGAACGCAGGAATGAAACCTTCCGAAGCATACCGGTACAACGTATCGCCGCTGATGCCCAGATACTCCGAGGCCTGCCGGATATCCATCACCTCGCGCACCGCAGTCTGTACCGCTACCGCCATCTCAGGTCTCCGTTCATCTACGCCAGAGCATGCCGGACTTCGCAATCAAATCCGACACCCTCTTTTTATCCCCTTTTGTCTCGGCATACAACAAAAATCTCAGCTATTAACCACTAACCAACTGATACCGAAGTAGTAGCGAATTCTTAGTCCAAAGCAAAAGCCCCGGAGATTTGCCGGGGCTTTCACAACTCCACAGACCACGAAGACTCACTTCACCGGCTGCAATCCCTTCATCACCGCCAGCAGATCCTCCCCCACCGTCCGAGTCTTCGCGATCGCATCCGCCAAAGGAATATCCGTAATCTGCGTACCCTTCAGCACCACCAGCCGGCCAAACTTCCCCGCGTGCACCAGGTCGATCGCCGCCACGCCATACCGAGTAGCCAGCATCCGGTCAAACGCCGAGGGCGTTCCACCCCGCTGCGTATGACCCAGATTCACACTGCGCGTCTCATAGCCCGTGCGCTTCTCAATCTCCTCCGCCAGCGTCTGCCCAATCCCGCTCAGCCGCACATGCCCAAACGAGTCCACGCTCTTGCCCTGCGTCGCCTGCCCCGACTCCGGAAACTGCGCGCCCTCAGCCGCCACCACAATCCCAAACTTCTTCCCATGATCATGTCGATACTTCAACAACCGGCAAACCTCCTCAATATCGATCGGCACCTCCGGCACCAGAATCGCGTCTGCCCCGCCCGCAATCCCCGCCGTAATCGCGATCCATCCCGCATCGCGCCCCATCACCTCGCACACCAGCACCCGGTTATGCGCCTCCGCAGTCGAATGCAGCCGATCCACAGCTTCAGTGGCAATACCCACCGCCGTATCAAAACCAAAACAAGCATCCGTCCCGCTCAAATCGTTATCGATCGTCTTCGGCACCCCGACGCACTTCACGCCCTTTTCGCTCAGCGCCAGTGAGATCGACTGCGTATCGTCCCCGCCCAGCGCAATCAGCGCATCGATCTTGTTTTTGTTCAGCACCTCAACGCACTTTTCAAACCCACCCGGAATCTTCTTCACATTTGTCCGCGAAGACCGCAGAATCGTCCCACCCTTGTGCAGAATCCCCGACGTCGTCTCCAGCGTCAACGGCATCGTCACATCATCCAGAACGCCTCGCCAACCCTCCATGAACCCAATAAACTCATCGCCATGGTGCAGAATCCCTTTGCGTACCGCCGCCCGAATCACAGCATTCAACCCAGGGCAGTCTCCGCCGCCCGTCAACATTCCAACCCGCATCATTCTCTCCTTTGAACGTTTTGAACTTCTAAAAAAAATCATACGCCAGAGCTGGCCGAGACCCTGATTCCCCCGTGCAAAGAATCGCCCTGCCTAACAATGGCGCAGTGTGCGATTGTCGGCTTTCGTGTCTAAGTGCTCTCCGGCCTTCTCCCCTGTTCGACTTGCATCCTCGTCATTCCACGCTTTGTCTTGCTTGTCTTTTTGTGCTTCTTTCTTCTTCTCTATCTCAGCGGTTTTCTCAGGGTTAACTTTTTCCAATCGATACTCGATGAGCATATCTTCTGTTCCTTTCCACCAGCACACCTTCAGACAGGCTGCTTGATCTACGCCTCTTCACCGGTAGTTCTATTCGGCAATCCGGTCGGCGGCAATGGCGCCACAACCGCAGAGGAGTTCAAAGCCACCGTAGTGGTTTCGAAGTGCACCCAAACTCGCAAAAACCTGTCAGCTAGACCCGGTAAAGGGACGACCTGTGCATCGATGAGCAGTCCACTTGGCTCGACCCATCCCTGATCCTTATATAGATCAAGGTTCGCCAGCTCTTCCCACCTGGGCTCCATGACAAACTCGACTTTTTTGGGCAGCCGATGGCCTGCGATCGTCACCATGCATCCTTCATTCACGACATCTACTCTGGACAGGCCGACATTACTGAGTTCGGTCTTTATCATCAGGTACTCGTCTTCCTTGCGAAGCACTCTTTCTGCAAACACACGCAGTTGCAGGTGCGGCGTGTGGATCCTCCCTCGGCGGTAGTTCAACAACACCCAGAAACCCCCAAGAAGAACAGCCAGTGCCTTCAAAGGGGTGTCGAGCCATTGCAGCCAGGTCATTGCGAACCTCCCGATTTTGGCGATCCTGATCGCGAATGAGTTTACTCCGGGTGGAGTCCTCCATCCGCGACGGCCCGGTCCCGAATACACTAGGCGCATGGCGATGAAGTTCACTACGTCGTACCTCGAAGACTCTCTTGCGTTATTCCTCTACTACAAGAAGCTAGGCGAGCGCGCCATGGACCAGGTCACCGACCGGCAGCTCTTCCTGACACTCGATGATGAAGCCAACTCGATCGCGATCATCGTGAAGCACATGGCAGGAAACATGCGCTCCCGCTGGACCAATCTCCTCACGACCGACGGCGAAAAACCGGACCGCAACCGTGACAGCGAATTTATCGATCCCGCCGCCACGCGCAAGGCCCTGATGGACGTATGGGAGGAGGGTTGGTCGCATGTCTTCCAGGCCCTGGAGCCGCTGTCGGATGCAGACCTCGGGCGCACCATAACCATCCGCGGCGAACCCCACTCCGTCATGCAGGCCGTCAACCGGCAGATTGCGCACTACGCCCATCACGTCGGGCAGATTGTTTTGCTGGCAAAGCATCTCGCGCACGACCACTGGGAATCGCTGAGCGTACCCCGCAACCGCTCGGCAGAGTTCAATCAGAAGGTCCTATCAGGGAAGCTTAGTCAGAGGTAAAGCTCGGTCAGAGTGAGACTGAGTCAAACAAAGCGTGTCATTCTGAGCGCAGCGAAGACCCCCCATTTGCCGTTGCCTGTTCTCTTTCAAAACTCAAAAAATCTGTCACGCAAACGAAGTTTGCTCACGCACTTCGGGAGCAACGCAGTCTAAGAACCTGAGTTGCACTTAAGCTTTGCGTTTGCCTTTGCATCTTCCTCCAGGACTGATGAAGACCGCAGCTATCGGTCTCTCCAAGCGGATCCACTCAGTGATGCAGGCTGAATTCCACATTTACCGTGGTCGCCACTTCCACCGGCACGCCGTCAATCTTGTAAGGCCGGTAACGCCAGTTGCGAACGGCATTCTTCGCCGCACCCCGCAACAGGCGATGCCCTTTGATCACGTGCAGTTCCTCCACCGTCCCAACCTTCGAGATCACCGCCTTCATGACCACATTGCCCTGCATCCGGGTAAGGCTGGCCAGTGTCGGATAAGAAGGCTTCGGGGCTGACAAAAGATTCGCCGCCATCACGCCCGAAGGCACATCCACCAGGCGACTGGGCAGCGGAACGGAACTCGAATCATCAGCGTCATCGGACGATTCCGTAACCTCCGCGACATCCTTCGTCATCATTGGCGTAGCCGCAGTTGGTGCAGATGGTGACGAGCGCAAAGGAGACCTCAAAGCAATCTGACCCGACTTCTTTGACGGCGCTGCCGATGCGGCGGGCTTATCTGTCACCCGACTTACTTCCTGGCCCGTGTAGCTGGACGCGGAACTCTCTCCCTGGGCTCCAGCGGCGGCAGCGGAACGCTTACCGGAAGGAACGACCTGTGGTCCAGCGGCCTGTGGTCCAGCGGCCTGTGGTCCAGGACCGGTGGCGACCTGCGGCCCACTCGCCGGTTGAGGCCTGGGCGCGGCCTGAGGCCCACTGACAGCAGCCACAGCATGAGGCGCAACCGCGCCGGCCGGAGCGTTGCCACCGCTTTCCATCGATGCATTCACAGGAAGTATCACGAGAGCGCCGGTGTCGCGCCCAAACCTCCAGAGGAGAGCAGCAGCGAGCAGCAGCATTGCCACACCAACGAAAATAGGAAGCGCGATCTGTCTCCGCCCAGACTTGATCTGCCAGGAATTGTATTGGCCGGAGTCCGTGCCCGGACCTGCAGGCACCGCCAGAGGCACGGACGCTGCGTTCACTGCTGTTGCTGCGCCGCCCTTTTGATTCGGCACAGGCGTGCCGTTGCGCGGCTGTTGGACCTCCCCGTCGGAAGCAATCGCAGCAGAAAATCGCGCCCCGGCGTCCTCTTCTGCATGAGCCGGCGGAGTCGCCAACGCCAGCGGCGTAACGTTCTCCAGTCGCGGCTCCATCCTGCTGATCCTCTGATCGATCGAATCGAGGTAGATCTTAAGCTGCAGGCCGGTCAACTCCAGCCGCGTCAAAGATTCGGCCACCGTGTTCGAACCGCCGGGGTCGTTCAACAAACCTTCACGGTCGCTCGACGGACCGTCATAAGCATTCAACGAACCCGGCACGCTTTCCTCGACAGCAGAAACGACAGGAGAATCGGCGGAGGAATCGTGTGTGGCCTTCTCAGAGAAAGCCTCCCCAACGGCTACATGTCCTGGAACCTCTGCCTCCTTTACTGCCTCGACTACTACTGCCTCGACGCCGCTCGAAGAGGATTCGTCCGCCGCAAGAATCGGAACCGCCTCCTCCCCCGCCGTGTCTCCCGTACCCTCTCGTGTGTCTCCCCCTGGCTCTTCGCCAGAAGAGTACCTGTCCAGCTCGGGAGCACGCTCCGTCTCCTTCACGGTTAAATCCGGATAGAGACCGGGGTGTTCTGTGTCGAATTGACTGCAACTCCCTACGCCGATCAGGGACTCGATAAGCTGCGTGACCGGAACACTCATCTTCCGGTCCGACTTCGCAACATCCGGGCCTCCGCTTGCGATCGCTATCACCGTCAGAATAGTGCGAAACGAGATGTCCGTCCCGCTCTCCATCACAGACTTCACCACGCGCAGTACATCGCCACGAAGCTCGCTGTGATACTTCAGCGTCCGGGCAAACGCAAAAAAATCCTCAGGCGCACCGTAATCAACGTCGTTGCAGCGGAAGACATCGTGAAGATCGGCGATGTAGTCGCCGAAGCACGCAGCGGTCTCCTGGGTATCCGAAAAGAAATCCATGGCATCCTGTTGGATGCCATCGGTGCCCGGACAGTGACTTGCATTCAAACCAACTACCAGAGCCGCGTCCACAATCACGGGCCCGGCCCGATCCACTACCCTGATCGGAAAACAAACACAGCCGAATCAGGCAGCTGCGCCGATCACCGCCACCAATCCGACCTGACCTCCACCCCCGCCACTACCTCCGTAGGCCGCCCCGGCTCCGGGACCCACAGCTTAATCTTCTTCTCCCCGGCCACCTCCAGCAGACGCTCGATCGGCTGCCGCCACGCATGCAGCGCCAGATCAAACAACCCCCAGTGAATCGGCATCATCAACCCACGCCTCCGGTGATCGTCCCCTCCCAGCGCCTCAAACGCCCGCGCCGCACCATCCGGCCCAAGATGAATCCCATCCCACATCAAATCAAACGCCCCAATCTCCAGCATCGCCAGATCGAACGGCCCATACGCCGCTCCAATCTCCGCAAACCCCTCCCACCAACCCGAGTCCGCTCCAAAATAGACCGTATGCTTCGGCCCCTTCAACACAAACGCCGACCACAACGTCTCAAACCGGTTCATCAACCCGCGCCCGGAGAAATGCCGCGAGGGCACCGCCGTAATCTCAACCCCGTTCACCACCACACTCTGCGTCCAATCCAACTCCACAATCTCTTCCGCACTCACCCCAAACTGCCGCAGCACCTCACCCACACCCAGTGAAGTCACCCACCTCACCCCACGCATCGACTCCAACCCCGCCAACCGCCGAATCGTCGCCTCACCCAGATGGTCATAGTGATCATGCGACACCAGCACCACATCCACCCCCGGCAGATCTTCCAGCCGCACCGGAGCCGCATAGAATCTCTTCGGCCCCGCCCACGTGCTCGGCGAAGCCCGCTCATCCCACACCGGATCTATCAGCACCCGCATCCCATCGATCTCCACCAGCGTCGACGAGTGCCCCATCCACGTCACCCGCAACCCACTCTCCGGCGCCGCCCCATACACCGACACATCCGTCCGAAACGGCCCCAGCGGCCGCCGAGGAGACTTCTCCTCCTTGCTGCTCAGAAAACGCGGCAAAACCTTGAACAGCGTACTAAGCCCGCCAATCGTCGTCGGAACCGGATTCAAAAACTTCCGCCCCGACTTGCCAGCCCGCCGCAACATCGTCATCTCTGGATGGTACAACCGCACTGCCAACTCCAACGTCCCAGCCCACCTAAGGAATATAGTAAAACGGGTTCGGCAGCTTCACACTGATCTCCGCCTTCGGCTCCCCGTTCAAATCGCTCCACTGGTCCCCCACACTCATCACGATCCGATATCCCGCATCCACAATCTTCTTCCGTTCCTCGCTCTTAAACTCGACGGTCGGCATAGTCTTCTGCGGCCCCTCGCGAAGGCTCAGTCCCTTCCACCCCTTATATCCGGCCGCGTCCAGATTCTTAGCCGTAGCCACCCGCTGCTCCCCCGCCCGGCCCGTAATAAAAAACACCTCCACCCCCGCCGCCCGAGCCCGATTGAACAGCCTCAGCGTCCCCGGCAGCGCCATATCCGCATCCGACGACACCTCCCACGCATTGAACATCGTCGCCAGAAATCCATAGTCCTCCCGCTTCATCTCGCAATAATTCGACAGCGAAGTCTCATCGATATCCAGCACCAGCGCCAGCCTCTCCCCCGCCTTTCGCCGCGCCAGCATTCCATCCAGCGCCACCTCCGCTCGCTTCGTCTGAGCATCCAAATCCGCCCAATAGCACCCTCCCGTCCCAACACATTCGGCATAGTCCTCCAGCCGATACCGCGCCACGCCAAAGTTCTCCATCGGCTCCACAGCCACCAACACCGAAGGATCCGCAGCCGCCGCCTCAGCCGTAGCCCCCACCGCTGCCACCGAAGGCCTTGCCGCCCCCGGCCTCCCACCACTAGCCGCCGCCCTCTTCCCCGCCCCAACCGGACAAACCGGCGGCCCCACCTGCGCAACACAAACCCCACTACCCAAAATCACCACACCCATCACTCGCAGAAATCGTCGCATGTCATCCTCCGAACCATCACTTACAACTCTGGCCACTCAAGTCGCAATGCAGTAAACGGAAACATTCTAGAACTGTATGATCATCCCCTGTGAGCGGTGAGTACTCCGGGGGAACAGGCCGTAATGGGATTTATCAGGACCGTCGCCGAACAGTTGAGTCGCAAGCGCGTCCTGCTAAAACACCTGCCTCGGGACTTCAACTCCGCGCCCATCCTCGTCTCGCCCGACGCCTCTCTCAGCTTTTGGAAGCCCCGTCTTAACTCCGATCTCTTCGACCTCGCCCGTCAATTCGTACACCCTGGCGACAGCATCTGGGACATCGGCGCCAATGTCGGCCTCTTCACCATCGCGGCCGCGCAAAAGGCAGGCCCCAACGGCAGCGACCTCGCGGTCGAACCCGATCCCTGGCTCGCCGCCCTCCTGCAACGCACCGCCGGCGCTCAACCCTCCACCGCCGCGCCGATCCGCATCTTGCCGGTCGCTGTCTCTCATCAGGCCGGCGTCGAAACTCTCCACATCGCAAAACGCAACCGTGCCTCCAACCATCTGGCCTCGATTCCCGAACACTCCCAGGCAGGGGGCACCCGAGAGACCCTCCAGGTCCAGTGCATCACCCTCGACTCACTCCTCGAGATCCCAGATCAGACCCCAGACCACATCCCAGACAAGTCCCCGCCGCCGCCCACCCTCGTCAAAATCGACGTCGAAGGCTCCGAGATCGATCTCCTCCACGGCGCTCATCGCCTCCTCACCGAAATCCGCCCCATCATCATGTGCGAATCCCAACACCGCAACCGCCCCGCCGTGACCACCATCCTCAGCGGTTACAACTACAAGCTCTACGACTGGAACACCACTCCACGCGTCGAAGTCGAGACCGCCGCCTTCAACACCCTGGCTATCCCGATGCAGTCCTAGGCTGAATCACCTCGAAGCCGTAGCCTCATCCGCATAGAACGCCCCAATCTCCTTCGCATACCGCTGCTCCACCACGCGCCGCTTCAGCTTCATACTAGGCGTCAGCGTCCCATCCTCCACGCTCCACTCCTCCGGCACCAGACTCATTCGCTTCATGCTCTCGTAGTTCGCCAGCCCAATATTCACCTTGTCCACGATCTCCTGATAAGCCTTCACCACCTTCGCGTCCTTCACCAGCGCAGCATGATCCCCCGTGGCAATCCCCTGCCCTTTCGCCCATCCCTCGAGCGCAGCAAAGTTCGGCGAGATCAGCACACACGCGAACTTGTGCTTATCCCCCACCAGCGCCGCCTGTCCCACCAGCACATTCGCCTTTAACTTATTCTCTATCGGCTGCGGAGCAATCATCTTCCCGCCGCTTGTCTTCAGCAGCTCCTTCTTTCGATCCGTAATCGACAGATACCCATCCTTATCAATATTCCCAATATCACCCGTCTTGAACCACTGATCCGCGGTAAACGCCTCGGCAGTCTCCTTCTCTTTCTTCCAATATCCTTTGAAGATCGAAGGCCCTTTCACCTCCAGCTCTCCATCCTCCGCAAACCGGCACTGCACATTCTCAAGCGCCCTCCCCACCGTCCCAATGCGATGCGCATCAGGAAAATTCAGCGCAATCACCGGCGAGGTCTCCGTCAACCCATACCCCTCAAAGATCCGAATCCCCA
>JAOAPF010000464.1 GCA_025462755.1 Edaphobacter sp. | reverse complement strand
GCGTATCCATAGTGCGAAACTCCGCCTTCCCGTCGATCCCGAAGTAGAAACTCACGTCCGCATTCACCTTCGGTCCGCGGACCGTCCACTCATACTCCGCGTGGCTCACCGGCACCAGCAGCGAACGTTTCGTCCCCGGAATCGCAATCTGCGAGTTCACATAGAACGGCATCATCACGTCCTGCCCTTTGAAGTGAAAGTGGCCGAAGTTGGCGAAGTACCGCGAATCGTAGATCACCAGCGAATGCCCCGTCGCCATCAGCGCCTGCATCAGCGCCTCCGGAGTCGTGGCCGTCTTCCCATCCACCTCCGCCGTCACCGTCGCCGCCCCATCCAATGCATTCAGACCCAGCCGGTTCAAAACATCCGCCAATCGCTGGCTGTCCGGATGCATCGGCGCAAGCCTAGGATTCGCCACGTCTCCACGGACCACGCCTGCACCCATCGGAGTCACCAGCACGTCATTCGAAAGCCCGGGCAGAGTCGATGGCTTGTCCAGACTCACCGTCTCGGCCTTCTCCGGCGCATAGCTTCCCAGGTCGAGATACTCCGCAACCACTCCCTTGTCGGCATTTGATGGCGCTTCAGTCGGCGCTCCGGAAGGAGTTCCAACCGGTGTCTCCGGATTCTTTGTCACCGCCTTGTTGATGACACCCACCGCCGGGTTGACCTCCTGCATCGTCCATCCCGGAAAACGATCCAGTCCCTGCCAGTCATTCCCAAGGATCAGCTCCCGCAGCCGCTTGATGAGCTTCGGGGTCATCAGCGCGGGCCCATGCTTGCCCCCTCTATCCAGCTGCGCCAGCAACGCGTCGGTAAACCCCGGCGTAGCCGACAGCTCTCGCATCATCTGCGAAAGAAGTATCGTATTCGGAGGCATCGGCGTCTCTGGCACCACGTAGGGCGCCTCTGTCCGGCACCCGATAAGAGCAAGCAGAACACCCACGCACACCACGCGACGGACACCTTCGGATAAGCAGACACGCTTTCGCATCCGCCCATTAAACCTCAACCCGCGTGCCCTGCCATCTAGTTATTTAGCTAGTGCGAAGAAAATTTGGACCAGAGATATCCAAGAGGAAAAACCTGGAAATCTGCATTTCCCGAGTGTTCGTTCGATCTCTAAAGCGAATCGAGCTTCTTGGTCACCAGCTCATTCAGCATCACCGGATTCGCCTGCCCCTTCGACAGCCGCATCACGTTCCCCACAAAAAACGCGGCCACGGTCTTCTTCCCGCCGCGATACTGTTCCACCTGTTTCGGATTCGCCGCGATCACCTCGTCAATCATCGCCTCAATTGCACCCGTATCGGAGATCTGCTGCGGCTTCTCCCGCTCATACACCGTCGGAAAATCCTCTCTCTTCTCGAAGCTGATATCCAGCAGCTGCTTCAGCATCTTGCTCGACAGCTCACCCGACTCCGCCAAATCCGCCGCCATCACAATCCCAGCCATCGACACCGGCGACTGTTCCAACTCCAATCCCGCCAGCCGCAGCCGCATCGTCAACTCACTCGTCAGCAAAGCAGCGACGCGTCGAGGACTCTTCGCCTTCTTCGCCGCGGCCTCAAAGCTATCGGCAAACTCCCGTGTCGCCGTCAACGTAGCAGCATCCTGCGCGCTGATCTCGTACTCGGCGATCATCCGCGCCCGCCGCGCCTCCGGCAGCTCCGGCAGCATCTTCATAATCTCCGCCTGCCACTCCGCACCCACCACCAGCGGGGGTAAATCAGGCTCCGGAAAATACCGATAGTCATGCGCCTGCTCCTTACTCCGCATCGAGTAAGTCCGCCCCTCCCCACTGTTCCAGAGCCGCGACTCCTGCACTACCCGTCCACCGTCTTCGATAACGCCAATCTGCCGCTCGATCTCGTATTCCACGGCAGCGCGAATATAGCGAAAGCTGTTGACGTTCTTCACTTCAGCCTTCGTCCCAAACTCCTTCGCTCCCTTGAGCATCACGCTCACATTCGCATCGCAGCGCAGCGAACCTTCTTCCATATTGCAGTCGCTCACGCCGGTATACAGCAGAATCTCCTTCAACTTCGTCAGATACTCAAACACCTCATCCGCAGTCCGCAGATCAGGTTCGCTCACAATCTCCACTAGGGGAGTTCCGCATCGGTTCAGGTCGATATACGTCTTCGACACCGAGTCAGCAAATCCGTCGTGCAGGCTTTTACCCGCATCCTCTTCCAGGTGGAGCCGCGTCACACCGATCCGCTTCTTTATAGCATCGCCGTTCGCATCAAGTGCCGGGACCTCAATCCACCCATGCTCCGCAATCGGCTTATCGAATTGCGATATTTGATAGCCCTTGGGGGAATCCGGATAAAAATAATTCTTCCGCGCGAAAATACTTGTCTCGCGAATCTCGCAATTGATCGCCCTTGCCGCGAGCACTGCAAACTCCACTGCTCGCCGGTTCAATACCGGTAACGCGCCCGGCAAACCAAGGCAAGTCGGACAAATATGCGTATTCGGCTCTCCCCCATACTTGTTGATACAGCCGCAAAACGCCTTCGACGCGGTCAAAAGCTGAACATGGACCTCCAGCCCAATCACAGGCTGATACTTGGCGAGAATCTCTGGCGTAATGGCAGTCATCGTTGACATCGGCACCTAGATTCTACCAAGCGTCTTCCCTTGCGGTGCCTTCCAAGCCCACGAGGTATGAGAAAATCCGCACAGCGCGCTCCAAATCGTAGATAACCACAAATGAAAGAAAAGCCTCCCCCAAAGACGCGCAGCTATGGAGTTGATCCGCGGCACCTCCTGCCCATGTTTCGCGACCTCCTGGAGCTGATAACCGTTCGCCTCGCAAACAATAAGACACGCCGCCACGTTATCCAACTCGGCCGCAGTGTCCGCCAGCATGCCTTTGACGCCCGCGATACACTCCCGGTCATTGATCACCCTGCTCTCGCCGCTTTCTTCGGTTGCCAAGAACCCCTCGAGATTATCCTCCCGCCGATCGACACCATCAGCCTCTCCGGCCTTGGCTTCGTCGTTCCCTATACCCTTCTCGCAACCATCGTCAGCGCGCTCCACCCGAAAAAAATCTTCGAGACCGGGACCTTTCGCGGCGTCGGCACCCTAACCATGGCGCTCAACGCTCCCGAGGCCGAGATCTACACCCTGGATCTTCCCGAGCATTACACTGAGGCCGAGGTGGAAACCCTCAGCAAAGGCGATAAAGAGTGGGTTCGCCTCTCCCGTAGCTCGACGGGCTTTGCCTTCCTTAATCATCCCGCCGCCCCGCGCATTCACCAACTCCGCGGGAATTCCCTCACCTTCACCCCGCCTGACCTGCTCGCCAATACCGATCTCTGCTTCATCGACGGCGGCCACTCCTACGAGTGCATCAAAGCCGACACCGAGACAGCACTAAAAATTCTCGCTCCCAACGGCGTCATCGTCTGGGACGACTACGCCTGGTTCATCGACGGCGTCAGCCAGTACCTCACCGAACTTCGCCACTCGCTCCCGCTCTACCGCATTGCCGGAAGTCAGCTCGTCATCTGCCGCAACAACCAACAACCGATTACACCAGCAAGCTAACCCCTCAGGAAGAATCCTCGCGAACGCTATGGAACCTATAACTCACCTGATGACCGGAGTCTGCCTCGCCCGCGCGGGGTTCAACCGCAAGGCGGCCTACGCCACCGTCGCAATGACGCTCGCGGCTGAAGTCCCCGACCTCGACGTCCTGTGGTCTATCGACGGCCCCATCGCTGCCTTTCAGCATCATCGGGGATGGACCCACACCTTTCTCGGCATTCCATTCGAGGCCGCGATCCTCGTCGGTGCTGTCTGGCTCTTCCACCGATGGCGCACCCGTCGACCCGCTTCAAACAAGCCGCCCAAAGTCCCGATACGCTGGGGCCTGCTCTACTGTTTCTCTGTCATCTCCCTGCTTAGCCACCTCCTGCTCGACTGGACTAATAACTACGGCCTTCGTCCCTTCTTCCCCTTCAATCCTCGTTGGTATGCCGGGTCTTTCGTCTTCATCTTCGAGCCCGTCCTCTTTCTTATCCTCCTGATCGCTCTCATTGCGCCATCCTTATTCAGCCTCATCGGAAGCGAAGTAGGCGCGCGCAGACCGGCCTTCCGCGGCCAAGGCTGGGCTATCGCAGGTCTTCTCGGCATGGGTACCCTCTGGATCGTTCGCTTTGTCGAGCATCAGAAGGCCATTCAACTCGCACAGGCCGCCGATTTGAACGGCGCGCCCGTTTTGCGCGCGGCAGCTGACCCCTACCCCATCGATCCGTTCCGATGGCAGACTGTTGTGGAAACGCCGCAGTTTTATCAGGTCTCCAGCGCCGACACCTTCAACAATACCCTCGCCCCCAACGACCAAGCACAGATCATCTACAAGCCACCAACAACGCTCGCAACACTGCTCGCTAAACGCTGCTGGCTCGGGGAAATATATCTCGACTGGTCCCAATATCCTGTCGTCGCCGAAACGGGTACCGACCCAGACGGCCTCACCACCGTGTCCTTCCGGGATCTGCGCTTTTTCTACGACACCCCGTTTTTCTCCGGGCGAGAGAAGACCCCGCTTTCAGGTGCAGTCTATGTCAACGCGGACCGTCGCGTTGTCCGCATGGAGATGAATGGCCGGATCCAGGACTAAATGGTCAGTCTTCTTCTACCGGCAGACTCGTTCCCCGCCGGCGATCGAACACCTTGCGGAGCACATAGACCAGAATCAGCAGCATGACAATTCCGCTCACCCACAGCACATAATGCCGATGAGCATGAATGGTTCGCGTGATCGTTCCCAGAATCGCCGGTCCGTACGTGATCGTAATAATCGCCCAGATCAGAAACCGCACAAATTTGCCAACCAGAATCGCGCTGAAGAACCACTGTGGCTTCATCTCAAACACGCCGGCGGCAAACTCGAACAGCTTCACCGGCATGGGCGGCGGCATCATCGCCGGAACCATGATCGCGAGAAACTCCTGCTTCTCAAACCGGTCGCGCATCTGCTCGTATCGCTGCCGGTTGATCCGCTTCAGCAGAAACAGCTCTCCGCCCGCGCGTCCCAGGTAGTAGGGCAAGAGGCTGCCAACGGCTGAGCCAAGCGCCGCCATGAAGCAATACAACAGAAAACGTTTATGGTCGTTCGCGACATAGTCGATAAGGAGGGCGTCGATCGGTACCGGTATTGTCGACGAATCGATAAGCGCCAGGGCGCCGATCCCCCACACACCAAGCGGCTTCAGCGCCGCGAGCATTATGGCGTTCCATTTGCTAAGAAGTGCAACAGGAGAAATCTTCACTGGCTATGTCTCATTCTACCTGCGGTCCGCTCCCATGTTGATTCCTATCGGAGGCCGCAGGATGCTCGGTGCGCCCAGCCAGCAGATCAAGCGCGTGCTGTAGCACAGGCAGAATGGCAGCCAATGAACTCTTCGCCCCTGATGGACTACCCGGCAGATTCACAATCAGCGTCGCTCCAAGCGTTCCGCAAACAGCACGGCTTAGCGCGGCCAGTGGAGTATGCAGCAGACCTTCAGCGCGCATGCGCTCCGCCAATCCGTCCACCAGGCGTTCGCAGACCTGCCGTGTAGCCTCCGGCGTCACATCGCGCGCCGCCAGCCCCGTGCCTCCTGTAGTGACAATCAAACCCGCAGTGGCCGAATGACGCCGCAACGCCGCGGCAATCAAATCCAACTCATCAGGCAGAATCTCGGCCGCAACCACACTGACTCCGGCGGTCTCCAGCAACTGGCGTACTGCGGGCCCAGAGAGATCGTCCTGGTCACCCCGCGAGCAGCGGTCGCTGATCGTCAGCACGGCAGCACGAACATCCGAAGAAAAGCTCGAAGTCACGTTTCTCAGTCTACGGGTTTCGCCTCCAGTTTCATAAACTTCCGTTGCATAGCTTCAATACCCTAAGAAGGCTCAAAAATGAGAAAATAGTACAGTCTATACAAAGCGGGGTTAAGCCCGAAAATTTACAAATCGTTTGCAACGAAACTTTCGCATCCTGCACCCGTCAGACCACATAGCCCATGCCTATGCCCTCCCTCGAGACACCGCCTAACTCCGCGCCGCCCACCCAGCCCGTCAAGGTGCGCACCGGCCGCTACGGCGAACTCGAAGAACATGAGCTGATCCATCTGCTCGACTCGCTCGATGACGAACGCTCCAAAGCGCGCTTCCGCGAGTCCATTTACATCTCCATCATCATCTATATGGGGATCGTCTGGTTTCTGTTTTACGGTCCGCGTGTGCTCTTCCACCAGCCACGTTTGATCAGCCCGGTCGACATCCTCAAAGAACGCGAAAAGCAGCTGACGTTCCTCGATGCGCCCAAGGATTTGTCTCGGCTCACGCCGAAGCCCAAGGCCATACCCGAGAAGACCCGCCCACAGCAACTCGACCAGAAGACACTTCGGCAGTTGGAGGAAATGCGCAAAGCTGAGGCTCCAACCCCCGCGCCACCAGCTCAGCCACCGGCGACACAAGCCGCGCCGACTCCCCCTGCTCCACAGCCCCCGCCTCCTGCTCCGCCGCCAAGCCAGCAAGCCCTGGTCGAAGCCCCTCGGCCAGCACCGCCCACCCGCCCGAACTTCGGCAACCCGAATCAAAGCGCGGGTGACGCCATACGCAAGGCCGCCCAGGATGCCGCCCACGATCGCGGTGCCGGAGATTACACGCCGAGCGCTCCCGGTGATGGCCGTCAAGGCATGGGCACCGGAGTCGAAGTTCTCTCCGACACCCAGGGCGTCGATTTCGGCCCCTATATCAGAAAAATCCTCGGAGACATCAAGCGAAACTGGATCCCTCTGATTCCCGAGGAAGCGCGGCCGCCACTCAACAAGCAGGGCGAAACCCTCATCCGTTTCACCATTAGCTCTGATGGTCACATCACCGCCATGAACCTCGACGGCTCCAGCCAGGATACCGCCATCGACCGCGCCTGCTGGGGAGGGATCACCGGTGTCGGACAGTTCCCGCCCTTGCCAGCAAACTTCAAGGGCCCGAACCTCGAACTTCGCGTAGACTTTTTTACCAACAAACCACTTCCATAACTCAGCCTCAAGATCACCCGCAAAATGCAAGGCATCACAACGGCTGGCCATTATCTCGAATCCCATGCCACCACAGCCCGCTCCTACAATAGCTCGCCGGCAAACAGAACGGCGTCGCCAGCTACGTGGCCTTCTCCTTATTGCATTTGCTGTACTTGTCTTCAGCCTCCTTCGTGCAGGAATCCACAACATCTTCACGCCGGGCTGGTGGCGTCTGTGGTAACGCAGGGGCCATCGCTATGATGATGAGCGCAGAACAACCTCTCATCGTTCTGATCGGCCCTACTGCCAGCGGCAAAACCTCTCTAGCACTGCGCCTCGCCGCAGAGTTCAACGGTGAGATTGTAAGCTGCGACTCCGTCGCCGTCTACCGTGAGATGGAGATCGGCACTGCCAAGCCCACGCACGAAGAGCGCACCCTCATCCAACACCACATGATCGATATCGCGTGGCCCAACGAACCCTGTACTGCGGGCGACTACAGCCGCCAGGCTCGCGAAGCCCTCGCTGGAATCACCGAACGAGGCCACCTTCCCATCGTCGCTGGCGGCACCGGCCTCTACCTGCGCGCCCTCATCGACGGACTCTTTCCCGCCCCACCCCAAGAATCTGGCCAGCGCGAACGCCTCCGCAAGCTCGCCAAGACCCGAGGCGCCGCGTACCTCCACCGTATCCTCACCCGCTTCGACCGAACCGCCGCCGCAGCCATTCACGCCAATGACGTCCCAAAAGTAATCCGCGCCATTGAAGTCTCCCTCGCCGCAGATCAACCTCTCACCGTGCAATGGCAGAAGGGCCGCGATGCCCTCGCCGGTTACCGCGTCCTGCGTCTCGGCCTCAATCCTCCACGCGACCGCCTCTACGAGCGCATCAATCAGCGCGCCGCCGCGATGTTCGACCGCGGCCTGATTGAAGAGACAGAACGCCTCATCACCCGCTACGGCAGAGACTGTCGCCCCCTCACCTCACTTGGGTATGCAGAGGCCACTGCTGTCCTGCAAAATGAACTCACCCGAGAACAGGCCGCCACCCAAGCCCAGCAGGGCCACCGAAACTACGCCAAGCGTCAGCTCACGTGGTTTCGTCGCGAACCCAACGTACATTGGCTCAAAGGTTGCGGCGGTGACGAAGACATCACCGACCAGGCGCTGCAATCAGTTGCTGCTTACGTTAAAACTAGCGAACACTGTCGTCCATCGCATCAGACCGGCAGTCGTCCCACCTCATAGCGCTCGTCCCGCTAGTCCAGCAGCACATCCTGCCCCGCTCATTCCAGATGGTTCGAAGAGCCTGTCACCGTTTGTGCCGCATCCCAAAAATGCGGACGAATCCCATCCACTCTCCTCCTAAAACGAAACGATCCTAATGAAAGAAACACAAGGTCTTTCAATTTCCAGCGGAAGCTCATCCATAAGGATGGGCTTCCGCGCGTCAGCTTGAAACGCATTCAGGCAGGCTGAACTACGAGATTATCTGCCAGTTTGAAGCGAACAATCGACTCCGCAGGGATGTCGATATCGCGATTTCCGGTCAAGCCGCCCAGCGCCGTTCCTCCCCCCGCGCCGACCAGGCCGCCAACCAGCAACCCGACACCGCCGCTGGCCACACCACCGACCAGCATACCCAGCCCGGTACCGCCGCCGATGAACGCCGCCGATCTTTTTCCCTTACCCTTTTTCGTTTGGGTCAGATCTTTCGTATCCAGCGCATAGCGCGTGCCGTTCAGCGTGAGGTACGTCAGCCGCAGCTCCAAAATCGAGCTGCCTTTGAAGTGTCCCCGCCGATGCGACGCAACCACCACACCTGTTACCGGCGCGCCTCGCGGAATCACGACGCGACCGTTGTCCCCCACTACCGGATCGACTACCTCCCCATCGAACCGGTCGCCGGCGTGACTTGTCTTCACGCTGATATGCTGATTGATCCGAATCGTCAAATTAGTTCCCGCCGCAATATTCACATCCGCAGGCCGAACAATGGGAGTGGCACCGGGAGCAGGCGCTGGGTTGACCGGCTGCCCCGAAGCATCCGTCTGTCCCGCCGTCACCGGTTGTCCGGTAGCCGCCGGCGCCGTAGCTGGAGTATTCGCGGCCACTCCAGCGGCTGGAGTTACTGTCGTCGTCACTGCGGGAGTCGTCTGTCCCGGAGCTGGCGGCTGAACTGTCGTCGTCGTCACATTTCCATTCTTGTCGGTTGAGACCACCTGTTGCGGCTGCCCAGTCGCGGTTGCCTGCTGCTTGGCTTTATCAATTGCCGCATCCTCCTTTGACCTGCAACCCGCCAACATCACGAGCGCGAGCATCATTGCCGCTGCAGCTTTTCCTGAGTTCTTCAATTTCATTGTGGAGTCCTCGTTCTTCGTCCGATTTCCGCTTTTGGATAGCTCCCGTTCGGGTCCAACCGCCTCCTTCGTAAGATGCTCATTTTGCTCAAAAGACTACCCGGCCCGCAAAGGTTTACGATGATTTCCATGACTACCGCAGCCGCAAGACGCCCCCAGCTCGCCCATCTCTCCGCCCAACTCGACGACCTCCGTCAACGCGGAACCTTTTTTATACTGCGCGAGCTGGACGACCGGCAGGCCCCCGTCTGCACCTACGACGGTAAGCGTGTCATCAACCTCGCTTCCAACAACTACCTCGGACTCTGCAATCATCCTAAGCTCGAGGAAGCCGCCATCGCCGCCACAAAAAAATACGGCGTGGGCTCCGGCGCCGTCCGTACCATTGCGGGCACCATGCGCATCCACATGGAACTCGAAGAAAAGATCGCCGCCTTTAAGGGCGTCGAGGCCTGCGTCGTCTTTCAGTCCGGCTTCACCGCCAACGCCGGCACTGTCTCCAGCATCCTCGGCAAAGACGACTTCATCCTTTCCGACGAGCTCAACCACGCGTCAATCATCGACGGCGCACGCCTCTCCCGCGCAAAAATCAAAGTCTTCCGCCACAAGGACGTCGCCCACGCTGAAGAACTTTTGCGCGAAGTTCAAAACGAACCCGGCCACAAGCTGGTCATTACCGACGGCGTCTTCTCCATGGATGGAGACATCGGCCCCGTCGATAAACTCGCTGCCCTAGCCGAAAAATATGGCGCCATCATGATGGTCGACGACGCGCACTCCAGCGGCGTTCTCGGCCGCAACGGTCGCGGCTCCGTCGATCACTTCCACGTCACCGATAAGGTCGACATCCAGGTGGGTACTCTATCAAAGGCCATCGGAGCCCTAGGTGGCTATGTCTGCGGCAGTCGCGATCTCATTGACTACCTTTATCATCGCGCCCGGCCCTTCCTATTCTCCACCTCACACCCGCCGTCCGTCGCCGCCACCTGCATCGCCGCCTTCGACATTCTCGAAGGCGAGCCCGACCGAATCCAGCGTCTCTGGGACAACACAAACTACTTCAAGAAGCAGCTCACCGACGCCGGTTTCGACGTAGGCGGCAACTCCACTCCGAAGAGTGAAACGCCCATCACTCCCATTATCATTGGCCACGGTCGCCGCACCATGGAGTTCTCCCGTGCCCTCTTCGACGCCGGAGTCATGGCGACCGGCATTGCCTTTCCTACCGTCCCAGAGGGCAAAGCCCGCATTCGCACAATCATGACCAGCGAGCACACTCGAGTTGAAATCGATCAAGCCCTCGAAGTCTTCTCCACCGTCGCAAAAAAGATCGGAATCCTACAACCCTGACAACAAGTTAGCGATGATCCTCCATAGGAACGCGGTCTTTAATCGCAAATGTCGTGCAATATCGAATCTAATCCTGAAAATACGCGTCTTTAACGAGTATGCCCCTTTGTTTTACTCTCCAGCTCAGGTGGACCGGGCTGAAGCTCAGAACCGCTCTTCTGATCACGATCCTCGGGGCACCGCTTAGTCTCCACGCGCAGCTCGACACCAGCAACTCCTCCACGACTTCCTCAAACGACTGGCTCGCTGTCACGCCGCGTCTCCCAGACCCTGAATTACCAGACGATCCCGGTGCGCTCCTCTATCCCCAATCCGGACAAACCTCGACTCCCAACCAAGCTCCACAGACGATCCCGCCAGCCCCGAAGGCGACCGACAACCCCGACGCCGTCAGCATCTACGGTACCCAACAGACCAAGCGAGTTCTCGGCATCATCCCCAACTTCAGCTCCGTCTCCGCCGACACCAAGCTGCCGCCGCAGACGGCGAAAGAAAAGCTGGTGCTCGCAGCCAAGAACAGCTTCGACTACTCATCGTTCCTCGTCGCTGGCGTCCAGGCCGGCTTCGCCATGGACAGTAAGTCCTACCCTGAGTTCGGCCAAGGTGTTAAGGGATACGGCCAATACTATTGGCACACCCTCGCTGACACGGCGACCGAAAACTTCTTTGTTGGTGGCCTTGGCCCCATCCTCTTCAAGCAGGACAGCCGCTTCTACACCCTTGGCCACGGCGGCTTCCGAAAACGGTCCTGGTACGCTGTCACCCGCGTCGTCGTCTCGCGCAAAGACAACGGAGATTCGACCGTCAATTTCGCCGAGATAGTCGGCTCCGGCTCAGCATCTGGTTTCTCCACTCTCTATTACCCCAAGAAGTATCAGACCTGGACCAAGATCGGACAAAAGTGGCTCACCAGCGACCTCATCGATGGCTTCAACTTCTGGTGGAAAGAGTGGTGGCCAAGCGTTAACAAAGCCGTGTTCCATACCCACTAAGATTGCCCCAAGTTCGTCAGAGGCGCTTCACCCTCGATGCACGATCCGTCCCTCACAGATCGTTGCCATCACCCGGCCCAACATCCGCGCCCCATCAAAAGGAGTATTTTTCGACTTCGACCCCGATCGCTTCGCCTCGAAGATCCACTCCGCCGCCGGATCGAACACGAGCACATCCGCAAAGCTCCCCACCTTCAGTGTCCCCCGACCCTCTAGCGAAACGACCCCCGCCGGCTGCGCGCTCATCAACGCAATCACGCGCGAGAGTGTCATCCCGTGGCCCTTATGCAGCACTCGCAACGCCAGCCCCAGCGCCGTCTCCAACCCGGTGATCCCGTTCGGAGCGCGCTCAAACTCCTGCTCTTTCTCAAAGAGCGCGTGGGGTGCATGATCGGTGGCGATACAGTCCACCGTCCCATCCATCAGACCTGCGATCATTGCCAGCCTGTCCGCATCGTTCCGTAAAGGCGGATTCATCTTCGCATTCGTGTCGTAGTCTCCAATCGCTTCATCCGTGAGCGTGAAGTGATGCGGCGCCACTTCGCAAGTCACGTGCAGCCCCTCCGCCTTAGCGTCGCGTATTAACAACATCGCCTTCGCCGTCGACACATGCTGCACATGCAGATGCGGGCGCAGCCCATCCTGCCGCTCGATATCGCGCAACAGCCAAATGTCTCGTTGCACAATCCGCGCCTCGGCCTCCACCGTCATCCCGCGCAGCCCTAGGCGAAACGCCACCGGCCCCGCGTTCATGCTGCAACCGCCCGTCAGCCGTGTATCTTCCGCATGCTGCGAAATCGGTACCCCAATCGTCGCAGCAGCCACGAGCGCTTCGCGCATCACGCGATCGTGAAGCACCGGCTTCCCATCGTCGGTAAACCCGACAGCACCCGCCCGTTGCAACTCATGGAAATCCGTAATCTCCTCGCCCATGCTCCCGAACGTGGCGGCCGGCATCGCAAACAGCTTCACGACGGCCCCACGCGCAGCATCGAGCATCCACTCCAGCCCCCCCACTGAATCGTTCACCGGCACGGTATTCGGCATCGCCACAACTGCCGTAAACCCACCCGCCGCCGCAGCGGCCGTACCAGTCGCGATCGATTCCTTGTAGGTTTGCCCTGGCTCCCGCAGATGGACATGAACGTCAACCAGCCCCGGCGCAATGATCATGCCTGCAGCGTCTATTGTCTCCTTCGCCTCGAGTCCCTGAAATCCACCCGGGCTCTCGACAGCCGCCACTCGTCCATAGCGCAGCAGCACATCCCGCTCGGCGTCCACGCCACTTGCAGGATCGACAAGCCGCCCATTCAAGATCAACACGTCACTCATGACGTTACACTCTCGAATCCACCCAGACCGAGTGCCCGCACCAACAAAGCGGTCCTCACTGCCAACCCATGGCGCACCTGATCCTCAATGGCCGAGTTCGGGGCATCCGCAACCTCACCCGCGATCTCCAACCCGCGAATCATCGGTCCCGGATGCATCACCACGGTGTCAGGCGCGGAACCCATCAACCGCTCCTCGTTCAACTGATACCGCACAATATAATCCGCAACATCCAACTCCAGCCCCGCCAGCCGTTCCCGCTGGATCCGCAGCATCATTGCTACCTGGGCCTTCTTCAACGCCTTATCGAAATCCCGCTCAATCTCCACACTGCCCGTATTACCTACGAACCCCAACCCCAGCGCGTCTTCCGGCAACAACTCCTTCGGCCCGCACAGCAACACCTTTGCCCCCAGCTTCGGCAGAAGCATCGCATTCGATCGTGCCACGCGGCTGTGCAGAATGTCCCCCGTGATTACGACCGTCACACCCGCGAGCGTCTTCGCATCTATGCGCCGTGTGTTCAATCCAGGCACCCTCGTCAAGATCGTTCGCAGATCCAGCAGCGCCTGGGAAGGATGCTCATGCATCCCATCCCCCGCATTCAGCACCGGCAATCCGGTCGCCTTCGCCAGCAGGTACGGCGCCCCCGAATTCGCATGCCGCAGAATAATGCACTCCGCCCCAAGGGCTCGCAGCGTTAGTCCGGTGTCTTTAAGGCTTTCGCCCTTTTCAATCGAAGAAGACTTATCGCTGACAAGAGTAGTAATTGCTCCCAGCGACTTCGCCGCCAACTCAAATGACGTTCTCGTCCGCGTACTCGATTCATAGAACAGCAGCGCAATCCGCCGCCCTGCCAGCATCCGTGCGCGATCTGCTCCAGCCATCCGCTCAATCCGTTCAGTCGCCGCAAGGATCGCCGCAACCTCATCCATCGGCAGATCCGCCACCGTCAACAGCGAACCTGCAGCATACCCCGAGGTCTTCATCTCAGCTTGTCCAATCAGGGCCAACTCAGTCCACCAGCTCAACCAGCAGAACCTGCTCCTGCCCATCCACCTCGTTCAACTTCACCTCGATAATCTCGCGCTTCGAAGTCGGAATCGTACGCCCAACATAGGTTGCTTCGATCGGCAGCTCGCGATGCCCGCGATCGATCAGCACCAGCAGCCGCACGCTCTTCGGCCGACCATGGTCGAACAGAGCATCCAGCGCCGCCCGAATCGTCCGGCCCGTATACAGCACATCGTCCATCAGGATGATGTCCCGCCCGGTCACGTCGAACCCCAACGCCCCCGGCGTCACCTTAGGGCGCGGCCCATCCGTCGAGAGATCGTCGCGGTAAAAACTAATATCCAGCACACCCGTATCCACGGGATGTTTCTCGATCTTCTCAATCAGCACCGCGAGCCGCTGCGCCAGTGGAACCCCTCTGCGTTTGATCCCGACGAGGCCCACATTCTTGCTGCCGTCATGCTTTTCCACGATCTCATGCGCCAGCCGAACTAGCGTGCGCTCGATCTCCGAAGCCGACATGAGCCGGCCTTTTTCCCGTAACTTAGGCTTCCGTGATTCCGTAGTCTCACTCATAACGATTGGGCTTGATGATATCAGGACAGCCACTCACGCTAAAGGTTTCGCGTCTTTCAGTGTCATGCCGTGTCAACACGCCGCCGTTACCTGCCGATTGCACTCGGTTGTTACGCCGACACATTGCGTCGCATCCGTACAAATCCACCCACCGCTCCACCCAGCGTAGACAGAAACAGCAGAATTCCCGACGCCATACCGAATCCAGCCAACATCAACCCAGCCCGAAACTCAGGCGAGAACCAGAGCCTCTTTACCTCCGTCGGCTGTGGGGACATCGCGGACGCCTTTTCGAAGCTATCGTGAACTGTCTGCGTCAGCTCCGCATCAAACGCACCCAGACTATGCAGACCATACCGCGCCACCAATCCGCCAATCCCCCACGCAACCCCCAGGCAAGCGACCAGCGCCAAACCCACGACCAGTCCAATCCGCGCACCTACCCTCGCATCCATCCACGCCAGCGGCCGACGGCGCTGATAGAGTGCCAGGGTTATCATCGATCCGCTGATCGTCCAAAACAGGCTGAGAAGTGAAACTACCTGCAACCGTTGAGACACAAGGCTTAACCCGGCGGCAACTCCCGCCACCAGGGCCGCACACCGAATCGCCGTCTTCCACTCGACCTGCTGGGGTCTGGGCGGCGGAATCGCACCAGTTGTGTCTGGCTCAGCCGCTCCGTTCTGCTGCTCGTAATCTTGCAGATAAATCTGTGGCGAACCACAATGCGGGCAAAACGGCGACGTGCCATCCTTGGCAGGTAGCTCGCCGCCGCAACGGTGACAATACTCTTGCATATCTTATGAAGCTATCCCACCCCGCAGGGTGCGGCAAGCTCGAACAGGCAGTACAACCCGCCCGGCCTCATTGCGTCTGTTTGTCGTCTTTATCGCCAAAGGAAAGGTGGCCAGGCAGATCCAGCGCAACAAGCCCGAACTTCGTCCCATTCCCGTCGGGATCGATCGCGGCGATGTGCTGATGCTGCTTTGAACCTGCCTTTAACTCCATTTTTCCCGACTCGTCATCGTTGACGTAAACATGATTCTGCTTCTCGTTGTTACAGGTAAGCCCTTCCGCCGTGCGAGTCGGCGTACCCACCGGCTTGTCGTTCTGGCATTGAATCACGTCCCCGTACCGTCCGAGCGCCTTGCGATAAAACGCCGTCACCTGGTCGGGACTGTCCGTCGTACGATAGCTGGCCGCTTTTACTCGCAATTGAAAGCTGCCAAAGCTCATATTCACATCTGCTGCCCCATTGTTCTTATCCTTCTTCACCAGTTCCGCACCCGGATAGACAGGCAAGCCCAGCCCATCGACCACCACCGCGTCGTTCGTCTTCACCGTCATGCCACCGAAAGGAGTGGCAATCTTGACGTTATCGTTGCCATTTTTCTTGTCTGATTCGATCCGGCAACCGCTTGTCAGCGCCGTTAGTGCAATCAGTGTTGCCACTACAACAGTCTGGTTGTTCCGCATCTTCCGCCTCCACATCTTCACAAAACGATACGCCGCTTTCTCCCCGCTGGTTCCATCCCGTCGATACCGGCTTGTTTTACACATAGCCCGGTCACGAAAAGGACGATTTCCGCTCCCGCAATTCACTCAAAGATCCTTCTACACTCCAAGGCGACCGAGCCCCACCCCAACCGCAGCCACCTTACCACAAGAAAAATTGCAAACAGCGCCGTTTCGGTGGCCTATACTTACTCATGCCGGTCCACAGGCCACCGCCGCCGGCCCGCGGTATCGGAGTTTTCCTGGCATGGCACAGCATCAGCCAATCCGCAAAACGTCCCCACCATCCGGGTCTGAGATCCCGGACAAGCTCTACTTCCGCATCGGTGAAGTCGCCAGACTCTGCGACGTTCCTGCCTACGTATTGCGCTTCTGGGAGAGCGAATTTCCTCAACTCAAGCCGCACAAGGGCGGCACCGGCCAACGTCTCTATCGCCGTCGCGATGTTGAGATGGCGCTGCGAGTCAAAAGCCTTCTCTACAGCGAGGGTTACACCATTCCCGGCGCGCGGCAGGTGTTCAAGGCAGAGCTGAAGCAGAAAGAACCGCAGCTCGCCCTCGCCATTGACAACGCCACGCCAGGCGTCGACACCCGCCAGCTTCGCAAGCTCCAGAAAGACCTTCGTGACCTCCACGCCATTCTCTCAAAACCCAGCGCCCGCGCGGCAGTTCACACTATTCGCGTACCGCGTAACCCGAACACACCCCGCCGCACAGCAGAGAAGCTCTTCGACCTCCCACCTCTCCCGGAAAACAACACTCGTTGAAGATGAAATTCAAGAATGAATTCGATAGTCTTCGCAGACGGAAAGAGCACCCTCATTCCTCGCACAGTCATACTCCGTACCTCGGACTCGATCCGCGCAACGGTGTCCCGATCCAATGCCAGTTCTGTTCCGGCAAGGCTTTTCGGCGTTCCACACTGCGCGGTGATGACTTCACTCAGATCTTTCTCATGCGCTATCCCGTCCGCTGCCTCCGTTGCAGTCAACGCCAGCTGGTCAGCTTCGCCGTCGCCAGCCTCTCCTTGTCTTCGAGCGTCAAGCCGCGGCGAAAACACCGCCCCATCGACCCATCGACTCGCTGGATCGACTTCACGAAACATCCCGATGCGCCAAATCCGCTAACGCCCCCGCCCACCGAAGAAGAGTCACATCCCCGTCGATAAACCCCGTCCTACAGCGCAATCCATCCCGCATGGATGGCCCAGAGCGACAGGCAAGCCACCACGATCCAAAGCGCCACGCCCTGGACCAGCGGACGCACCCCCACCTCCTTCAGCGTATTCCGCGTAATTCCAGTACCAATCAGAAACAGCACCACTGTCAACGCCGCTCGCCCTAACCTATACAACCCTGAAAACAGCTCCGTTGACTGGGGAACATAGTGTGGCACGTAACTCGCCAGCACGGCCGCAACGCAGAAGTACAGAATGAACCAGGGCCAGTTCACCTTCGCATGGCTCTTCTTCAACATCGCGGTCGCAATCACCAACGGCACAATCCACAATGCCCTCGCTAGCTTCACCGTAGTTCCCACCGCCAGCGCCGTTGCTCCATACTTCGCACTCGCACCGACAACCGAGCTCGTGTCATGAATGGCGAGCGCCGACCAAAGTCCAAACTGCGTCTGCGAAAAACTCATGAGATGGCCGATCAAGGGAAACAGCAACAGCGCCACCGAATTCAAGACAAACACGGTGCCAAGGGAAACGGCCATCTCCTCTTCATTCGCATTCAGCACCGGCCCCATCGCAGCAATCGCGCTTCCCCCGCAGATCGCCGTGCCAAAGCTGATCAGCAGCGATTGCGTCTTTCCCACCTGCAGCAGCTTGCCCAGTGCTATGCCGAGACCCATTGCAAACGTAATACTGATCGCCGTAAACATGAATCCTGAGGCGCCCGCATGCACCACCTCTTTCAGGTTCATCCCGAAGCCCAGGCAAATCACTGCCGCCTGTAGCATGAACTTCGAAAGGTTTCTGCCCTCCCCGTGAAAGGTATGCTGCGTACTCAGCCCGAAGGCCAGCCCTGCCGCCAGTGCCAGCGGAGGTCCAATCAACCCGCTCGCGGAAACGATAATTCCGATATAGAAAATATTCTTCTTCCACATTCTTTAGAGCATGGGCGCGCTCGCCCCTCGCAGTCGAGAAGTAGTTTCGAATCACTGATAACTTCTACTTATCGTCGCCTCAATCAGCCAACATTAACCGAGTTCGCAGCGAATCGTTGGAACGACGACGCCGTCCCGGTGGCCTCGGCCCCTGCAAGCCGAACAAAGCTGAAGTCGCGCAGAATGTCCAGGCCATCCACTGCCGCGATTCTGACCGACCCCAACCGCAGAACCTTGCCAACCGCGCACCGGGACACAAATCCCACACCGAGTTCCGCTTCCACCCCAGAGATAATCGCCTCCGTCGAATCCAGCTCCATTGCCACTCTCAGCGACCGCAACGGCAGTCCCACCTTCTTCAACGCTCGTTCCACCACCCGCCGCGACCCCGATCCCCGCTCCCGCAGCAACAGTGGCACCTTTGCCAAGTCCGCCGGAGCAATCGAACCACCCTTGCGCGCTGCCCAGGGATGATTCGGGCTAACAATCAGCACCATCTCATCCCGCACCATGCGTTCGGTCTTCACATCCCGCCGCATCGCCGGCCCTTCAATAATCCCCAACTCCACCTTCTCTTCCGCCACCGCCTCGACGATCCGCTCCGTATTGGCGCTTACCAGCGACAACTTCACCTGCGGGTACTGTCGCAAAAAAGCCCCTAGTATCCGCGGCAGAACATACTGCGCCACCGTTGTCGAGGCCCCCAGCCGAAGTTCCCCCATGGCTTCATCATTCAGCGCCGCCAACGCCCGCTGCGCCGCCACCATCGTCTCCGCCGCAGTATTCGCATACCCCAACAAAACCCTCCCCGCTTCGGTCAACGAGATCTGGCTTCCGCGCCCTTCACCCCGCGCGCGATCGAACAACCGCACCCCAGCCTCCTCCTCCAGCGCACGAATATGCTGACTCACCGCAGGTTGGCTCAGATGCAGCACCTCTGCCGCCTTGCGAAAGCTCATTTCCTCCGCTACCGCCCGGAACACCTTCAGCCGAAAGTTTTCCAAATCGCTCAAACCTCGCATCGCCGGAGGTGAACCACCCCCGCCACCCATCAGCATAAGCTGTTGCCGATAAAATCAATTCATCCACTCCGTGCCCGCGAACGAAGATCCCAACCCGGCCATCACCTCGCCCCACCGCAGCCTCTTCGCCTTCCTCCGCCCGTCCCACAGCCACACTGCAACCTCCGCCACCCTCCTCCTCACCTTTTCTGCACTTCTCTCCCGCGTCATTGGCCTCATCCGCGACCAATACATCGCCTACAAATTCGGCGCAGGCCATAACACCGACGCCTACAACGTCGCCTTCTACCTCCCTGAGTGGATCAACTATCTCCTCGTCGGCGGCGCCGCCTCTATCACCTTCGTCACGATCCTCGAACGCTACCGCGCCACCAACGACGAAGCCGAAGGCGAACGCGCCCTCTCCATCATCCTCAACACCATGGTCATCGTCCTCGGCAGCGCCATCCTCCTCGCCGAAATCTTCACCCCGCTCTTCACTCGCATCTACTTCGACCCAGCCTCCCCCGAGGGAATCCTCTGCACCCGCATCACTCGCATCCTGCTCCCCGCGCAGCTCTTCTTCTTCGCCGGCGGTGTCCTCGCCTCCGTCCTTCTCGTCCGCAAGCAGTTCTCCTTCCAGGCCATCGCTCCGCTTATCTACAACATCGGCATCATCTTCGGCGGAGTCCTCCTTGCCAGCCGCATGGGCATCTCTTCACTAGGCGTAGGCGCCCTTATTGGGGCGATCCTGGGCCCATTTTTGTTGAACGCCTATGGGGCCTACGGCGCCGGCCTCCGCTATCATCGCATCCTCGACCTCAAACACCCCGGCCTGCGCGAATGGGTTCGTCTCTCCCTTCCGTTGATGCTCGGCGTCACCATCATCACCCTCGACAACCAGATCCTCGGCTACTTCGCCAAACAAGGCGCTGGCGACATCTCCCGCCTCAATTACGCCAAGCGCCTCTTCACCGCCCCGATGGCCATCATTGGCCAGGCCGCTGGAGCAGCCTCGCTCCCCTTCTTCGCCTCCCTCTTCGGCCGCAACCAGTTCGCCAGCTTCGCCTCTGCCGTCAACCGATCCGTCTCACGCCTCGTCGCCTTCTCGCTACTCGGTTCTGCGGTGATGATCGCCCTCGCCCAGCCCGCCGTCGATCTCATCTTCCGCCGCGGCTCCTTCAACGCTGCCGACGCCACCGCCACGGCCACCTACTTCGCCATCTTCGCCATCTCGCTCGCCTTGTGGACGTCGCAGGCCATCTACGCCCGCGCCTTCTACGCTGCGGGTGAAACCTTTGCCCCTATGCTAGCCGGAACCATCATCACCATCGTGAGCATCCCTATCTATTGGCAGCTGCACCGGCATTTTGGTGTTATCGGACTCGCCTGGGCCTCAAACCTCGCCATCCTGCTCCAGTCCGGAACCCTGGCCGTTCTCGCGCATCGACGGCATCTGGTTCCCCTCTTCGGACCACCCGGACAATACGCTGGCCTCGATCGGCCCGAGATAATTCGCGCCGCCATCGCGGCCATCGTCAGTTTGGCGGGAGTCACCATCCTCCTCTACTTGATCCCCCAACCGCAAACCTATCGTGGCGATATCACGGCCCTCGCCCTTGGAGCCCTCACCTGGGCTATCCTGGCCGGCGCCACCCTGCACCTCACCGGCTCAAAGCTGCTCGCCCAACTCCGCTCACGCATCGCATGAATACGCGGGTCGCAGTTCATCAGCTAGGACAACTGTTGTCATTTGCGGGAGCGAAGAAACCCGTATTTTGATCGAAACACATAAGCGCGTCCGAGTAGCCAACTCAACCCGAACTACTTAGCATCCTCCCACTCCTCATTCCAAGCGGCCTGAATCGCCTCCAGAATCCCCTCATTCGACTTCTCCGGATCCCCCACAAATCCCGGCAGCTCCGTCACATACTTGTGCAGATCCGTAAACCGCACCGAATACGGCTCAATTTCCGGATACTTCTCCTGCAGTAAAATCCCAATCTCCTCTGCATCCGTCCAATCGATCTCACGGGCCATAGCACTCTCCTCATTAAAATAATCAGCAGGCGGAAACTACCGCTCACTCAAAGACTACAAGAACCGCTGCAACGTCATGCCTCAACCAAATTCTCCATTACCGCACTCACAATCCTGGTCGGCGGCACTTCTCCGCCGCGATCTCAGCGCCCGCGCATACCACCTCGCCCAAACCCAGAAACTCCTTCACGACATCTCCCCCGGATCCGACCCTGTAATCATCTTCGGTCGCGATGAGCGAGGCCGTCACGGCAACTTCCATCCCGCAGCGGACATCAGCATCTGCGCCAATCCCGCCTGGCTTCGCCGCCTCACAAAGGTCCACACCGCCTCACGTCGCTCGCGTGCCCGCAAAGACTGGCGGTGGATGGAGCTCGACTCCGCCAACAGCTCCGACGCCCTTCTCATGAACATCTTCTGCCACCCCGGAGTCTTCGACGGCCTCACCATCGCCCCCTCTGTCGCCCACCTTCTCAATGTGGAAATGGCCGCTCAACCTTGCTTCGGGATCAACCCCGGTGTTCCCCTTCATCAACACACGACCAAACGCAGCCCGCGAGGGGTAACCACCCGACGGCGACCAGACCTCTTCGCATCTACCGACACGTCCAGCGTTGACGAATCAACTAACCTCAACGAACCGACTTATCTGAAGGACCGCACCGAGATCGACCTGCAACTCGGCAACCTGTTCCTCGAAGCCAAGCTCACCGAATCCAACTTCCAGACCGCGAGTGCCCGGCTCATCGAACGCTACCGCGACCTCGAAACCATCTTCGACATTACCCGCCTCCCACGGAAGGCAACCGGCGTCATCCAGGGCTATCAGCTCATCCGCAACGTCCTCGCGGCCTTTGCATCCGACGCCTCGTTCTGCGTCCTCTGCGACGCCCGCCGCCGTGACCTCATTGAGGTCTGGTACTCGGTCTTGTCGGCAGTCCATTACCCCAGCTTTGCCTGGCGCCTAAAGCTCCTGACCTGGCAGGAACTCGCATCAGTACTCCCCAAGGACCTGCGACAATTCCTCGAAACAAAATACGGAATTATTTCGGCGTGATCGTCGGGCGCGATTCATTTTGCTCCGAGGCTGACTTTGCGGGCCGGTTCGAACTCGTCGCTGGGTTTCCAGTTGATGGTGGAGGGTGCGGTGAGGGCTTGCCAGCCCAGGTCCATTCCGAAGCGATCTAGTTTGGCATTGCCGGAGAAGTCCCAGTTGGCATGATAGTTGTCGCTGAAGTTGTGATAGTCGTGGGCGGTGAAATCTTCGTGCTGCTTCTTGCCCCAGGCTGCGTCGTGGCCTTCGTAGAGGTTGCCGGTTTCGATGGAGAAGGCGGGGATTCCGACCCGGGAGAGGCTGAAGTGGTCGGAGCGGTAGTAGCTGCCGGCGGAGGGCTTGGGGTCAGAGACGATGGCGAGGTTGAAGCGCTTGGCGGTGGCTTCGACGGTGGGGAAGAATGTCGTCCGCTGCGCTCCGTTCACGTTGACCTGGAGGGGGACACCGATGGGAAGGATCATGTCGTAGTTGATATCGAGGGCGATCTGTCCGGCGGGGATGGGTGGGTGTTGGCCGAGGTATTCGGAGCCGAGGAGGCCCTGCTCTTCGGCGGTTACGGCGGAAAAAATGATGGAGTGGGGGAGCTTGATGCCGGATTGGGACCAGGCACGGGCCATTTCGAGGAGCATTCCGCAGCCGGTGGCGTTGTCAGCGGCCCCGTTGTAGATGTTGTCGCCCGACATGCCAGGGACGAAGCCTAGATGGTCAAAGTGCGCTGTGTAGAGGACGGCTTGATCTTTGGTCGGTGTGTTTGTTCCCGACAATATGCCGACGACGTTCGGTGACTGGAAGGGGCGGACGGCGCTTTCGACATGGGCGTGGAGGCGGACGGGGAGCTCGATGCCTTTGAAGCCGCGTTTTCCTGCGGCTTCGATCTCGGCGTCGGCGTTGAGGTTGGAGGATTTGAAGATTTGTTTAGCTACGTCGAGCTGGATCCAGCTTGCGGCTTCGAGTTGCGGGTCTTTGTTGTCGCGGAGGTAAGTTTTTTCGCTGGTGTTGGAGTTTTTGACGACGTCCCAGCCGTAGCTGGCCAGGTCGGTGCGGTGGATGATGAGCGCGCCGATGGCTCCCATGCGCGCGGCTTGCTCGAATTTATAGGTCCAGCGGCCGTAGTAGGTGAGGGCGTCGCCGCCGAAGAAGTTGGGGTCGGTGGAGGGCGGGTCGCCTACGATGCAGAGGATGACTTTGCCTTTGACATCGATACCGGCGTAGTCGTTCCAGTTGAACTCGGACGCGGTGACGCCGTAGCCGATAAACACGATCGGGGCGTCGATATCGACCGTGGGAGTGAGGGTGCGGTTGGAGACGGTGTAGTCGTCGCCGTACTTGAGGTCGATGGAGTGGAGGTCGATGGAGGGGCCTTCAGGCTTTTTGGGGACGAGCGACATGGTGGTTTTGGAGGGGATGGCGTTCATGCCGACCATGTTGATCTGTTGGAGATAGCTGCCGTTGTCACCGCCGGGTTTGAGGCCGTAGAGAGCGAATTGCGTAGCGATGTACTGGGCCGCGATCTCGCTGCCGCGGAGGCCGGGGCCGCGTCCTTCGAGGAGATCGTCGGAGAGGAACTTGACGTGGGCGCGGATCTTCTCGGGATCGATGGAAGCTTCGGCGGCTTTGACGGCTGGGGGGATGATCTGAGCTGGTGCGCGGGCCGAGATGGAGAGCAGAGATGCGGCGAGCGTGACTGCTGAGCGAATGCGGGTCTGGATATGGGGCAACGGTCCGTACTCCTGAAGCTTGTCTTGGTGCGTAACAAGTCTAATTGCATTCGGCGTGCGATGTAGACGCGGGCGCATCTTGCAGGGAGCAGGCAATTTTCGATCTACTGTGTGTATTGGGCTGCTGCCGCTCACGCTGGAGTGATTTTTAGTATGTTTGTTCGCATGAGGATGAAGCGCTTTTGCGCGGCGGCGGTTTTGTTGCTCACCGTTCTGCGGATCGGTGCAGAAGACAAGGTGCTGGCTCCCACGCCCCCGATGGGGTGGAATAGCTGGGACTCGTATGGGCTGACTGTTAATGAGGCGCAGTTTCGCGCCAACATGGTGGTAATGGCAGCGCAATTGAAGGAGTTCGGCTGGCAGTACGTCGTGGTGGACGAGGGATGGTATCTGGAGAACCCGGAAAATGCATCGATCCCGGAGGCGCTTCGGTACACGATTAATTCTCAGGGGCAGTATGAGCCCGCGGCGAACCGGTTTCCGACATCTGAGTTTGGAGGCGGGTTCAAGCCGCTGAGTGATGCAGTGCACAAAAATGGATTGAAGTTTGGGATCCACATCATTCGCGGGATTCCTAAGAAGACAGTCCTTGCGAATACACGCATTGGGTCTATGCACGTTCGGGCGAGTCTCGCAGCTGATACGAGTGACGTGTGTCCGTGGAATCCGGATAACTTTGGGGTGAAGGCGAATGCAGCTGGGCAGGCGTGGTACGACGCGTTGATGAAACAGTACGCGTCGTGGGGCGTGGACTACCTCAAGGTCGACTGCATCGCTTCACATCCGTATAAGGGCGCGGAGATAGCTATGATCCATAAGGCGATTGGGAGATCGGGGAGGGCAATAGTGCTGAGCCTGTCGCCGGGTCCGACCGCACTGGAGAATACAGCCGAAGTGGCGAAGAATGCGCAGTTGTGGCGGATCTCGGATGATGTTTGGGACTACTGGGAAAAGCCGGAGGGGAAGAGCTTTCCGCAGAGTGTGAAGGGGCAATTTCCTGTGATCGCGAGCTGGGCGAAGTATGCGCACCCGGGGAATTGGCCGGACGCGGATATGTTGCCGATCGGGATGCTTGTGCCGACGCCGGGCGAGGGAAAGCCAAGGGCTTCGAGGCTGACGGAGGATGAGCAGAGGGCGATGATTACGCTTTGGGCGATGGCGCGGTCACCGCTTTTTGTCGGGGGAAATCTGACACAGATGGACGATACGATGAAGTCGCTGCTGACGAATCCGGGGGTGATTGAGGTGGACCAGCATTCGACGGCTGGACATATGCTGGGGCAGGACGGGGATGTGGTGGCGTGGGCGGCGGTGTCCAGGGATCGGGACAAGAACTATCTCGCGCTGTTCAACCTTGGCAATACGCCGGTGCGTGTGGACAAGACTTTTGCGGGGTATGGGTTTATCGATCGGGCAGAGTATAAGGTGCGGGATTTGTGGATGCGAAAAGAGCTGGGGTTGTTGACTGCGGTGACGGTGGATTTGCCGCCGCATGGGTCGGTGCTGCTGTCGTTGCATCAGTAGGTGTGGATGAAGCAATGGTGGTTGCTTCGGGCGTGGCTTCGCCTTAGTATCGCCCTGAGTGGATTCTTTCAAGAACAAGACGAGGGTGGATCTCAATCGCGCGGCGCTGGACGGTTCGCGGGCGGCTGAGGCGGAGCGGTTGGTCTCGGCGGGCAGGGCAGATGACGACGTGGCATTTGAGTTGAAGCTGCGGCCCACGCGGCTGGCTGAGTTTATTGGGCAGAGGAAGGCGAAGGAGCAATTGGCGATTGCGTTGGAGGCGGCGAAGTCCCGCGGGGAGGCGCTGGACCATGTGCTCCTGTTCGGGCCGCCAGGGCTGGGGAAGACTACGCTGGCGACAATTATTGCGAATGAGCTGGAGGTGGGATATCAGCAAACGAGTGGGCCGGCGCTCCAGATTCAGGGGGATTTGACGGCGATTCTGACGAATCTGCGGGAGAAGCAGGTTTTGTTCCTGGATGAGATTCATCGGCTGCAGCCGGTGCTTGAGGAGAAGCTGTATACGGCGCTGGAGGACTATAAGCTCGACATCATCATCGGGCAGGGGCCGGCGGCGCGGACGCATGTGATGGAGATTCGGCCGTTCACGTTTGTGGCGGCTACTACGCGACCGGGAATGTTGTCGTCGCCGCTGCGGTCGCGGTTCGGGATTTTGTTGCGGCTGGAGTTTTATACCGATGACGAGCTGCGGTTTGTGGTGGAGCGGTCGGCGGAGGTGATCGGGGTGCCGATCGATCGAGATGGGGCGGCGGAGATTGCGATGCGTTCGCGGGGGACGCCGCGGATTGCGAATCGCCTGTTGCGGCGGGTGCGGGACTATGCGCAGGTGCGGGCGTCGGGCGTGATCGATCGGGCTACGGCGCAGGCGGCGCTGGAGATGCTGGAGGTGGATGCGCATGGGTTCGATGAGCTGGATCGGCGGCTGCTGCGCACGATTATTGAGAAGTACGATGGGGGGCCTGTGGGGTTGAATACGCTGGCGGCGGCGCTGGCGGAGGAGCAGGATGCGCTCGAGGAAGTGTATGAGCCGTTTCTGATTCAGATTGGGTTTCTGGATCGGACGCCGCGGGGACGGGTGGCGACGCGGCTGGCTTATGAGCATCTGGGGATCGAGATGCCGCGGAAGCTTAGTTTGTTTTAGATTTTTTCTGCGTGGTGGAAGGGCGTTTTTGCGGGGGGTTTTTGCAATTTGTGGTGTGCAGAACTTGGTTTTTGGATGGTAAATCGTGGTGGATTTGTGGTGAAAGTGTGGCTGGAAACACCCGCGAATTGGGCGCCCGAAAACATGCCACTTTTTTGAAATATTTCTGTGGATTTCTTTTGGAGGCTCGGTTGAGGGGTCTTTTTTGCTTCCGGCGCCTGACGTCACCGCGTAGGATATCGTTGCAACTATGCCAATCAGGTCTTAGAATCGCGAGCGCCGCACAATATTTGCCAAGCGTCTCCTGCGAGATCCAGGTTTACCTCTGGACGGCATAAGGAAAGTGCTATGGGCGAAGTGATGGGTGCACTGTCCGTCGGGGACGAGGTAGCGAACAGCTATCAAATCCTTGGCGTGGCCGGCGCGGGTGGAATGGGCGTGGTCTATCGCGCCCACGACATGAAGCTCGAACGCACTGTCGCGCTCAAGTTCCTGCCGGCTGAGTTGAATTCCGACGAGCGGCGCAAGCGAATGTTTCTCCGGGAGGCGCGCACCGCCTCATCTCTCGACCATCCCAATGTTGGGGTGATCCACGGAATTGAAGAGACCGGGGAGGGACGCACTTTTATTGTCATGGCGTACTACGAGGGCGAATCGCTGGCGGAGCGAATCCGCTCCGGGCCAATTCCGGCTCGCGAGGCTCTTGATATCGCTCTGCAGATGGCGCAAGGGCTTGCGGCGGCGCACGCACGCCAGATCGCACACCGCGATATCAAGCCTTCGAACGTGATGCTTACCAGTAGCGGTTCGATCAAGATCGTCGATTTTGGTCTGGCACACAGCCTTGGTCCTGAGACCGCTACTGAACTGGGAATCACCGGCACTGTGGCCTATATGGCTCCTGAGCAGGCGAATGGCCGGGTTATGGACCAGCGAAGCGATATCTGGTCGGTTGGAGTGGTTATGGCAGAGATGCTTACCGGCCGTAACCCTTTCGACCGCGGCACGATCTCCGCAACGATTATTGCGATATTGAGTGAGCCTCCGCTGCCGATGGATGAGGTACCGGTGGAGCTGCAACAGATCGTCTATCGCGCGCTCTCGAAAGATCCTGCAGGGCGGTATCAACAATGCTCGGAGTTGATCGCCGACCTTGAAGCTGCACGCTCGACTGAACTCTCCCCTGTTTCGGAACCGAACGCAGGCAGCAAGGAGACCGCGGCCACAAAGCGGTTGAAGCAGACGGCGGAGATTCGCAAGTCGATTGAGAATGCCGCGCGGTCCAGTTGGCCTGGCGCCGCTCAACCAAAGCGAAATTGGAAGCCGTGGCTTGGCGGCACGCTGGCTGTTCTGCTTGGCCTTTGCGCTCTTCTGTTTCTTCCCGCGGT
Organism: Edaphobacter sp.; assembly: GCA_025462755.1. Lineage (GTDB taxonomy): Bacteria > Acidobacteriota > Terriglobia > Terriglobales > Acidobacteriaceae > Edaphobacter. The sequence continues at coordinate 2,768 of JAOAPF010000464.1, read as the reverse complement.
GCGACCGCGGCTTGGCGGACTGTTGTTCCCCAGCAACGAGAAGCATATTGCGGTGCTGCCCTTCGACATTGTGGGTGGCACTGCTGAGAATGATGCTCTTGTTCAGGGCTTGATGGATTCGCTGACGGGCACTCTGTCCAATCTGGAGGTCGATAAGAAGGCCCTGTGGGTGGTTCCGGCAAGTGAGGTGCGACGGCTGAAGGTTACGGACCCGGCGGCGGCACTGAAGCAGCTGGGCGCGAATCTTGTGGTGAAGGGGAGTATCCGGCGAGACGGAACCGACATCCACCTGGACGTGAACCTTATCGACACGAAGAGCCTGCGGCAGATTGGGTCTGCGGCGCTCGAAGATCGCGCGGGCGACCTGGCGACGCTGCAGAACGAGGCGGTGTCGCGGCTGGCGCGGCTGATGAACATTACGGTCACCGCGGACATGTTGCGCAATACCGGCGGGTCGGTGAATCCGGCGGCGTATGAGGACTATCTCACTGCGCTCGGGTACATGCAGCGATATGACAAAGCCGGCAACCTCGATCTGGCGATTACCGCGCTTGAGAACTCCATCCGTACTGATCCGAGTTTCGCGCTGGGGTATGCCCAGCTTGGCGAAGCCTATCGCCTGAAGAATCGAGTGGATCACGACCCGCGCTGGGTGGAGGAGGCGCTGGCGAACTGCAAGCGGGCGGTGGATCTGGATGATCGGATTCCCGCGGCGTACGTCACGCTCGGGCGCATTCACGACACAGCGGGCAAGCGCGATCTGGCGCTGCAGGAGTTCCAGCACGCTCTTACGCTGGATCCGAAAAATACACTTGCCCTGGCGGGATTGGCCAGGGTCTATGAGAACTCCGGCCGCCTCGCAGACGCCGAGACCACCTACCAAAAAGCCGCTGCCCTGCGCCCCGACTACTGGGACGGCTACGACAATCTTGGCAATTTTTATAAACGCCACAACAGGCTTCCGGAGGCGATCGCACAATACCGGCACGCACTCGAACTCACTCCGGACAATGCGCAACTCTACTCGAATCTGGCGGCCGCGTATCTTGATTCCGGAGATCCGAAGTCGCTGGCTGAGGGGGAACAGGCGCTGAAGAGATCCATTGAGATTAGTCCGGGCTACCCGGCCTATGCCAATCTTGGTTTGCTCTACTTCGAAGAAAAGCGATATGCCGATTCCGCGGCGGCAACGGAACAGGCCCTGAAGATTGACGGCCGTGACTATATGGTTTGGAACAATCTGATGCTGGCCTATCAGGCATTGAAGGACGCTTCCAAGGCCGAGGCTGCGCGGCGCAAAACAGAGCAACTCGCCGAGCAGGTGGTTGCTGCGAAGCCGCAGGAGGCGTACGCCCACTCGATGCTCGCCATGCTGTATGCCATGGACAAACTCACGGAGAAATCCCAGGCGCACATCCAGACCGCATTGGCGCTGGCTCCGGACGATCCGAACGTTTTGTCCAATGTTGGTGAAGCTTACGAATTGATGGGCAATCGGCGGCAGGCTTTGGAGTACATCCACAAGTCATTGCAGAAAGGCACCCCGCTCGATCAGATCACCAATGATCCCAGCCTGCAGGCGTTGGTAGCCGACCCCAAGTTTCGGAGCGGCAGTAAGAGCAGCAAATAAGTTTTGTAATGTGTCGTTGCATCCGGGCCCCGCAATTGTTCTAAAAAAAATCAAAACAAAAAGGAAAAATATGCCTGACAAAACTATCAACCTTCCGCATGGTCTGCTTGGTGAGAGTTTGAAGAAGAACGTCGACAGCGTCTCCTTCAAGGTTACCGCCGACTGCGTTTTTTGTTATTCCGACCCTACCCCTTGTTTCCCCAGCTTCATGGCAGCGGGCAGCTACACGGCGACAACCCCACCGACAGTTTATGGACCATACACGCCTACGGCGGATGGAACGGTGAATTACAACGCAGTCGTAACAACACCCCCACCACAAACCCCGCCCTGCACTACGGATGGGATTACCGCGACGGTCTGCTCCATAACAGTCGATTCGTAGACGATCCCATCAATGTTTCGTCCCTTCCGTTATCTAAGTAACTCAAATGGAAAATAGGAGAAATCATGTCCCATACCACGATCGAGCTGCCGAATGACATGAAAAGTCATCGCATGAAGAAGGATGTCGACAGCATTTCTTTCAAAATCACCGGAACATGCACGTTTTGTTTTTCCGATCCTACCCCTTGTTTCCCCAGCTTCCTGGCAGCGGACACCTACGACGCCAGATCAAAACCCTACGGACCCTACACGCCCAACCAGGCTGGAACCGTCCTTTACAGCACGTCCATACCTCCTGCTGACTGCACTTTGAGTGAGAATAAGGATACTGTCTGCTCAATAACAGTCGATTCGTAAGACGACTCTTCGCATCCAGGTCGAATCCACAGGCTCTGATTCCAGAGCCTGTGGCTATTTCAGGGTTGGCGAGGGCGTTGGGGAGTAGGACAAACAAAGAACAAGTTTAGTGGGAAGATGGTTGGCGGAGGGCGGTGGGGACCAGGGGGCTGCTGAGGAGTTTGGGGTCGGCGGTTAAGTAGTAGGTGGGGATTTTGGGGAACTGCTCTTCGATGAGGATGAGGGTGCGGAAGTCGAAGCTTTGGACCTCGGCGCGGGACTCCATGTGATTGCGGGTGATGACTCCGCAGAGGGTGGTGACGAAGGTTTGCGGGTCGACGGTGTGGTTGGTGGTGGGCTCGGCGTGGGGGTTGGTCATGGGTGGATTCGTGCCGGCGGGTTCGTTGGGGAGGGG
>JAOAPF010000447.1 GCA_025462755.1 Edaphobacter sp. | reverse complement strand
GTACGGCAATGGCGCAGGCCATAAGGAAGAGCATGGGGCCGGTGAAGAGGAAGCGGTCGGTGATCCACCTGTCGTCGAGCAGGCCGGATGTCTGCGCGTAGAGCGGGCCGAAGAAGCGTTCGATGCGGCCGGGCGATCGGTGTGGGTCAAGGACGCTCGAGTTCCGTGACTGCCAGGTTACGAAGCGCGTCAGGAAGGCAAGGGTGACCGGTAACCAGGCCCAGAGTATCGGCGGCACTGGGTCGGGCTCGGGTGCAAGTTTTGTAGATGCGGAAGGAAAGAAGGAGCGGGAGAGATCGCCAAGGGCCTTGCCGAGTTTGCCGAAGGGGATCAGGCCGACGAGAAATCCGGCGGCGGCGAAGATGGGCAGGAAGTAGCTGAGGACGAAGGCGACGCGGGTCAGTTGCGTCCAGTGCATCCGGGTGGCTAACGCCCAGGCGGGAGTGGTGACAATCCAGGAGAATCGGATCGCCGCGACCACGACGAGGAAGTAAAGGAAGAGGCATTTGGCGCACCATGTGACGGCTTTCAGCATGGCCTAGGTGTAGCACAGACGCATCACCCATGGTTCAGATTTGTTGACGGCCCGGATGCCGGAAGGCTTATACTGCGAGTATGGCGCGGTCCGAGGGACCTGGAGCGCAGGCGAGTGAGGTGAGTCTTCAGCGAATGCTTGAATGACAATGCGCTCGGGTTTGATGCCGGGGGGCCACCCGGTGGTCCGCCTGGTGGGGCGGTGCAAGAACGCGCGATGTCTCGTTTGCTCCAGGGGCCGGGACGGGTGGTTCGGGCGGTGCTGGATGACCTTGTAACGACGCTGTATCCAACTGACTGCAGGGCTTGTGGTGGGCCGCTGCTGCGAGCTGATCTCTCTCCTGTTTGTGATCAATGTATTGATAGAGTGCAAAGCCAGTCGATGACGCTGTGCGGGCGTTGCGGGGAGGCGCTCGATATGGAGGGGGTCCGGTTTGCTGGGCAGTTTCCGGTGGAGGGTTTGTTGTGCTCGCCTTGCCGGATGGCGCCGCCGAAGTTTGAGCGTGCCGTGGCGTACGCGGTCTATCAGGACGAGCTGCGGGAGATGGTGCATCTGCTGAAGTATGAGCGGATGAGCGCGGTGGCCCGGCCGCTGGGCAGGATGCTCGCGCGAGCTATCGAGATGATCGAGGCTGAGGCGGGCAACGATCTGCTCGTGGTTGCGGTGCCTCTGTTTCCCTCGAAGGAGCGGGAGCGAGGTTACAACCAGGCGGTGCTGATTTCCGATGCTGCTCTTGCTGAGTTGAAGAAGAGCCGGCCGGAGTGGAGGCTGCAGGCGGCGCATGGCGTGATTCGCAGGGTGAAGGACACGCAGAGTCAGTTTGAGTTGACTCCGAAGGGGCGGCGGCGAAACCTGCAGGGTGCGTTTGCTGTCGCGGACCGTTCGGCGCTGAAGGGGCGAGAGGTTCTGCTGGTTGACGACATTTATACGACCGGGGCTACAGCCAGGGTTTGTTCGCGAGTCCTGCGGCGGGCTGGAGCGAGCAAGGTCTGGGTGGCGACGGTGTCGCGGGCGCAGCCGGAGATGGTGGCGGCCTGGGATGCGGCTTCGGCGGACGCGCCCTCGCAGACCGCGGTTTGGGATGCTGGATGAGTTGAATGGATGTGAGTCGGGCGGCTTGGCGCGAAGTACTAACGGTAGCTGGAACCGGAGGGTTTGGGAGATGCAATCGGGGAAGATGCGGAAGCAGGGGATGAGCGGGAAGCGACACCTTGGGCACGGTGCGGGGCATGGATCGGGCCGCGTGGTTGCTGAGTTGGATGTGCGGGTCGGCGTCTTTCGACAGCCCGCCATGCAGACTCCGGTACTGGTGTTGAATGCGTCGTATGAGCCGATCAATATCTGTGGGGCTCGGCGCGCGCTCGTGCTGGTGCTGAAGGGCGTGGCGCGGACCGAGGAGGAACAGGGCGCGGTGCTGCATGCGGCACGGATGCGGATTGCTATGCCGAGCGTGATTCGTTTGCTTGAGTACCGCAGGATTCCTCATCAGACGCGTGCGCTGAGCCGGAAGAATATTCTGCTGCGCGATCGAAACTCGTGCCAGTACTGCAGCGTGGTCCTGACGGCGGGAGAGTTGACGCTGGATCATGTTGTTCCGCGTTCACGGGGCGGTCTTTCGACGTGGGAGAACCTGGTTGCCTGCTGCCATAACTGCAACCGGCGCAAGGGAAACCAGTTGCTGCATGAGTTGACGGACATGAAGCTGCAGCGCGAGCCTCGGCCGTTTTCACTGCACACTTCGCGGCACATCATGCGGATGATCGGCAGCGCGGATGCGGCTTGGCGGAAGTATCTCTATTTCGAGGGCGAGCCGGCGGCTTAGACCTCCGGGGGGTACCCCCCCTATTGCCCGCGCGTAAATTCTCTCCTTTCAAAGATTTGCGGGTAGTGCTGGTCTGTAAAATATTCCAAATAAAGGGCTTGCGTCCAAAATATTGCAAATAAACAAGTTAGCCCCGGCGTTTGGCCGGGGCTTGATCTTTCTTCCACTATTTAAAGTATAGCGGATTGAGGCTAACTAAAATGCCAACTCTATCTTATTGTTTTTCATTGAGTTAGGCGGTTCTGGGGCTTGACATGCGATTTTTGGGCTGAAAACGCAGAAAAAAAATAAAAGCAAAGGCAAAGGCAATTAAATCAGTCGCTTCGCCCTTCGGGCTTCGCTCCGGCCTTCGGCAGAGCGGTGGGCCTTCGGCCCGGCTTGTTTTCGGCACACCTAAAGGTGTGCCCTTCCTGGGAGGTGACTGGGTTTTCGGCACAACCTAAAGGTGTGCTCTTCCTGGAGGTAACTGGGTTTTCGGCACACCCTTCAAGGTGTGCTCTTCCTGGGAGGTGACGGGGTTGAAATACAAGGACGACAGCAGGTCTCCTGCGGGGATCAGATAAGAGGGCGAAGGCACTGGTAGGTGGGCGGTGTGGGGGTTGGCGAACGGTGGAGGTAGAGAAGCGGATTTCTCCGCTGCGCTGCTCACAAAGGCGTGAGCAGCTTCGGTCGAAATGACGGTCTTTTGGCTTGGGTGGAAGAGGACGGGCACGGCAAAAGCAAAAGCAATGGCAACCGCACAAGCAAAGGCGATCGCGGGTCCTTCGAACTCGCCGTTCGCAAGGTGCGCGAATGCCTCGCTCAGGATGGCAAAAATTTGGGTGGATAGCGAGGATACGCAGAATGACAAAGTTTGGGTGGGGATAGGCAGGTTGTGAATTTTTGCGGGCTGGGGGCGGTGTGCGACACTGTCGCGTATGACTCCTCACAATTTATCCAAAGCAAAATTTCCTGTTGCCGGTGCGTCTTGTCTTTTCGGTCTTGCGCTGGTTTTGTTGCCGGGGAGGTTTGCTGCAGGTCAGGGCATGGCGCGCGTGCCGAGCATCGATCAGGCGCTTGAAATGCAGACGGCTTCGGGGGCGGCGTTGTCTCCGGATGGACAGCGTGTGGTGTATGAGGTGTCGCGGACGAACTGGAAGGACAATGCGTTTGAGCGCGATCTCTGGATTGCGGATCGTGCGGGGAATACGCACCGGTTGACGGCGGAGGAGAAGTCGAGTTCGGGAGCGAAGTGGTCGCCGGATGGGCATTGGGTTGCGTTTGTGTCCGACAGGCCAGGGCAGATTGCGGAGACGAAGGCCGACAGCAAGCAGATCTATGTGATCGATCCGACCGGGGGCGAGGCGCGGCAGGTGACGAAGCTTGACGACGGCGTGGATGGGTTCGAGTGGGGGCCGGATTCGAAGACGGTCGCGTTTACGACGAAAGACCCGCTGTCGAAGGCGCAGAAGGACCGGGTGGAACGCTACGGGGAGTACACGGTCATCGATGGAGACGAGCGGATGACCCATCTCTGGACGGTGGATGTGACGGCGGCTCCGGTTGCGGCTCCGGCTAAGGAGGCGAAGGAGAAGTCTGCAACCTCGAGTGCGGCGGCTTCGGCGGCCCCGGCTCCTCCGTTTGGCGTGCCGGAGGCGCATCGGCTGACCGAGGGCGATGGGTTCAGCGTGCAGGGATTTTCGTGGTCGAAGGATGGGGGAAAGGTTGCGTTTGCCGCCGCGAAGAATGGCGAGCTGAAGAATGGTGGGACGACGACGGTTTATGTAGTCTCGGTTGCGGATAAGAAGGTAACGAAGCTGGTGACGACGCCGGGACCGAACAGCGATCCGCACCTCTCGCCGGATGGAAGCGAGGTGGCGTTTGTGACGGCGGATGGTGCGCAGTATTTTTTCTATGCGAACCAGAAGATCGCGGTGGTGCCGGTGACGGGTGGGACGCCGCGGGTGGTGAGCGGGAACTTTGATGAGGATGCTCATCTGTTTGCGTGGTCGGAGAAGGGGATTTACTTTGGCGCGCTAAAGAAGACGGCGTCGCATCTTTACCGATTGAACGTGGCTACGGGTGCGGCGGAGCAGGTGACTTATCCGGATGATCTGATAGCGAATGGGGCTTCGTTTACGAAGGACTTCGGCGAGGTGGCGTATGCGGCGGCGATGCCGAATACGGGAGCGGAGGTTTATATCGCTTCGACCGCGGGGAGCGGCGCACCGGTGCGGGTGACTCATCTGACGGATGCAATGAATGCCTACACGGTGGCGCGGCGTGAGGTGGTGAGCTGGAAGTCGGGTGATGGGGCGACGGTCGAGGGGATTCTGGAGAAGCCGGCGGACTTCGATGCGAAGAAGAAGTATCCGCTGCTGGTGGTGATTCATGGCGGGCCTACGGGTGTGGACCGGCCGAATGTGAGTGCTGATCGTTACTATCCGGTCGAGTTGTTTGTGGCGAAGGGCGCGCTGGTGCTGCGGCCGAACTATCGCGGGTCGGCGGGGTATGGTGCCAAGTTTCGTGCGCTTAATGTGCGGAATCTGGGTGTGGGGGATTATGCTGATGTGATCTCGGGCGTGGATTATCTGATCGCGCAGGGGTTTGTGGATAAAGACCGCGTTGGCTCGATGGGTTGGAGCGAGGGCGGATATATCTCGGCGTTCATTACGACGGCGAGCGACCGCTTCAAGGCGGTGTCGGTCGGGGCGGGCATCTCAGACTGGACGACGTACTACGTGAATACGGACATCACTCCGTTCACGCGGCAGTATCTGAAGGCTACGCCATGGGATGACCCGGAGATTTATAAGAAGACGTCGCCGATTTCGTATATCGCGAAGGCGAAGACACCGACGCTGATTCAACAGGGAGACCGTGACAAGCGGGTGCCGGTGCCTGACAGTTTTGAGCTGCGGCAGGCGCTCGAAGACAAGGGTGTGCCAGTGAAGATGGTGCTGTATCACGGGTTTGGGCATCCGATTGATAAGCCGAAGCAGCAGCGGGCGGTGATGGAGGAGAACCTGCATTGGTTTGAGCACTACATCTGGGGCGAGCCGTTTGCGGATGGCGTTGGGCCGGGGGCAGCGCCGATGGCCACAAAGTAACGGCAGTGTGATAGTTTCTCTCGGAGGAGAGAGTGAATGGCTTATATCGAGAGTTACCAGTGCGACATTTGCGGGGATAAAAAAGGCGAGGGTGGAGACTGGTGGCTGGCGTGGGTGGACTGCTTCCAGGGAGAGAAGCCGGAGGAGGACCAGCCGCTGATTAAGCTGACGCGGTGGCAGGGCAAGCATGCGCATTCAGCGGGGGTGAAGCATTTGTGCGGAGCGCGCTGCGCGGGCACGCTGATGGACCGGTGGATGACGCAGCAGCATGCCGATCCCGATGCGCACTGCGAGACCAACTAAGCCTCAATGTCTGGAGAGAAGAGAACGGTTCGCGCCTAGCGCGAATAACCCATCCTTTGCGATGAAACCGCAAAGGATGGGCCACTCGCTGACGATGGCTCATCAGCAGCATCTACTGGGGAGGCGTAGATGGCGGCTGCTTGTTCTTGTCTTTGTCTTGATCGTTAGGTGCTTTGTTGTTCTTGTCTTCGGGCGCTTTGTTGTTGGTGATGTCCTGGCCGTTATAGATGATGCGCGAGGTGGCGTGGAACTGCTTGTAGTCGGAGTATTTGACTACGGTGCGGAGGTGGACGTCCTGCGCCAGGTAGCCGTCGCCGCCCGCGAAGTGCAGGTTGCCTTCTGCCTTGGTGTAGGTGGGGAACCAGTATTTGCCGTCTACCTGCTCGTAGTAAGTGGTGTAGGGCGGTGAGAGGTCCTCGTGGCCTTTGCGCTTGTCGTCGGGGACGGATTTTCCGTTGACGAGGACGATCTGAAAGTCCCGCTGATCGACCCAGACTTTGCCCTGAAAGTAACGGTGGTTTTTTACGATGACTTTGGGCCCGGCGCTGAAGACGTAGGTGTCGAGTTCGTCGACGTGCTGGCGGCCGAGGTAGGTGATGTCGTATTGGGGCAGGTCTTCGGTGGTGAGGATGAAGGGCAGGCGATGTTCGATGTCCTGGAAGTCGGCGGGGGACATCATGACGCGCTCGAGGGTGTTCTGTGGGGCGAAGACGACGTGCTCTTCGCGCTTGCCGGCTTGATTGAAGGTGATGTCGGTGACCTGCTGGTACTCGCCGTCGACGCGGTTGGTGTCTTCGGCGAGGGTGTCGACTTTGACGGTCTGGCGGAAGGTGTAGTTCTCACGGGCTTTGGCGAACTCGGACTCGCGGGCGGCGAACTTCTGGATGATCTGGTCGGGCGTGAGGCCTGTGGGTGGAGTGGGGTCGAGGGGGCCGAAGCCGGCGGGCTCCTGTGCGGCTCCGTCTGGAATTACGACACCGGCGAAGGCTCGGGCGGGCGTAGCCGATAGCTGAAAAAGGATTAGGGCATACAGGCTCGCGGAGGCGGCGATGCGGATTGGAGAGAGTGGCTTCATGGGCGAGAACTCCAGGTTGAGGCTGGGACAATTTTCTTCGTGGTTGCCCTGCTCACAGCTAAACCATATTGCCAACGGCACGTCGGGCCGCCGCGGAGACAGACTACTAAGACACGCTACTGCTTACCAAGAATAGACGCGATTCGGGAGGTTTGGTGATGTGGGTCGGAATGAGGGAGATGGGTAGTAGGCTGGCCGCGTCGCGGTGGCCGGAGTTGGCGGCGGGGAGTGCGGTTGCATGTGCATTGTGGCTGCTGCGGTTTCGCCTGCAGTCGCGTGCTGGGCGGAGACGTCGGGAGCGCCGGATGGAGGAGGAGTTGACGGCCTATTCGCAGCTGGATATGCGGCTCTCGGGGGTGGGAGACGGGTTGGAATTGGCTGGGCGGGTAACGCGGTTGGTGGCGGAGAAGAGCCCGTTTCGCCGGGCTGCGATGCTGGTTCGGGATGCGCCGGGGCCGTTGGTAGTGGCGGCGACTACCGGGATGGACGATCCGATGGTGCAGTCGCTGAAGGTCTGGGGAGAGGGTGTTGTGGCAGCGGAGCGCAGTGGCGGCGTCAGCCGAGGGGATGGCGGGCTTGGGATGCGCGTGGGGAGTAAGAGCTTTGCGGTGGTTTTGGGCAAGGGACCGTTGCCGACTAGTCATAGCGGGGCAATTGTGATTCCCCTATGGACGGCGGGAGGCCGGATGCTGGGTGCGCTGGCGGTGGGGGCGGACGGATTGATGGGCGTCCGGCGAAGTGCGCTGGCGAAGGCGTTGGCGCCGATGGAGGCGTTGGCGTTCAAGGTGGAACGGGCGATGGAGAATGCAGCGTTGGCGGACAGACTGGTGCGTGCGGAGAAGCTGGCTGGATTGGGGTTAATGGTTGGAGGGATGGCCCATGCGCTGAGCGATCCGCTGACTGCGGTGCTGGGATTTGCGGAGTTAATCGTGGCTACGACGAGTGAGGGGCGAGTAAGGGAGGATGCCGGGATCATTGTGCAGGAGGCGCTGCGGATGAGGCAGACAGTGGAGACGCTGCTGGAGTTTTCGCGTCCGGCGGCGCAGAGCGAGGAGGCAGTGGATGTGACGGGGCTGATGCGGGAATTAGCTGGGGCGTGTGCTGAAGAGCTTGAAAGCAGGGGAGTTCGACTGGATGTGGAGGCTGGGCTGGAAGTCGCGGTGGTGCGGGGAAACAGGGATCGGCTGCGGCAGATGATGGAGCATCTGCTGAACAATGCGGCCCAGTCGCTGACTGGGGTGGCGGGAGCGGTCGCCGGGGAGGAGCAAGTGATTCGGATGTCGGTGAGCGTTTCGGGTGGCGGGGATCGGGAGAGGGTGCATTTGGTTGTAAGTGATACGGGGCGGGGGTTTTCCCAGCCGGGACGGGTGTTTGAGCCTTGTGAATCAATGGGTTTGGGGTTGAGCGTATGCTATGGGATCGTTCATGAGCATGGCGGGGAGATCAGCGCGTTCAACCTGCATCCGTATGGGGCTGCGGTGGCGGTGGAGTTGCCGGCTGATGTTGCAAATAAAAAATTCGGGGTGGTGGCGGGAGAGAGGGCGTATAGCGCAAGTGTTTGAGGATACGGCGATTTGACTATGGTTTTTGAGCTTCAGAACGTGGTGAATTGATGGTAAATCGTGGTGATTTGTGTGGTTTTTGCGTGGTGAATTTTGTGGTCGAAAAATATGCCAACTTTTGAAAATATATTTCGATCGGACGGGAGGGTGGACTGAGACTTCACACGGGCTTAACACCGATGATCACCGAGGCTGCCGATTTTTTCGTTGTGGGAGTTAGACTGGCGCCATGAGGAATGGATTGGTTTCCACAGGTCTGCTGGCCGCAGCATGCGCCGGTGCGTGGGTCGGGGGTTCGGCACAGGGGGCGGGTGATGTGTCGGGTAGACGGCCAATGACCTTTGCGGATCTGCAGAAGATGAAGCGGGTAAGCGATCCGCAGATCTCTCCGTCGGGCAAGTGGGTGATGTTTTCGGCAACGGAGGTGGACCTGGCGAAGAATTTGAGGGTGAATCACCTTTGGGTGGTGCCGATGGCGGATGGCAGTGGGAGAGAAGCAGATTCCTCCGCTGCGCTGCGGAATGACACACAAAGTGCGTCACGCAATGACAAACAAAAAAGCAGGGCCGAGCACCAGATAACGTTCTGGAAGGAGGGGGAAGCGGGCGGACGGTTTTCGCCTGATGGAAAGCAGGTGCTGTTTGTCTCGGAGGATGGTGGGACGTCGTCGCAGATCTATCTTGCCTTGTGGAATGAAGCGCAGGGAACGCTGGGGACGCCGCGGCGGTTGACCAACGTGAGCACGGAGGCGGGCGGGGCAGTGTGGTCGCCGGATTCGCAGCGGATTCTGTTTACGTCGCGGGTGTATCCGGAGTGCAGCCAGGGGTCCTCGTGGGTGGAGGAGGACAACTGCGACAAGAGAAAGGATGCTGAGGCTGCGGCCAATCCAGTGAAGGCGCAGACCTGGGACCATCTGCTGTACCGGCACTGGAATGATTATGTGGGGCCGAAGCGGAGCCATGTGCTGGTGGTGTCGGCGACGGATGGGAACGCGGTGCGCGATCTGACGCCGCGGGAGGATATTGGGGATGCGGAGGCGCCGCCTTTCTCGCTTGGGGGGCCGGTGGGATATGCGTGGGCTCCGGACTCGAAGGAGATTGCATTTGTAACCAATGTTGATCTTGTTCCGGCGGCGAGCACGAATAACGATGTGTTTACGCTGCGGCTGGATACTCCGGGGGCGAGGCCGTTGAAGGCTTCGCTGAGTCCGGGAAGCGATGATGGACCGGCCTATTCGCCGAATGGGAAGTACCTGGCGTTCCGGTCGCAGGCGCGGGCCGGGTATGAGAGCGACCGGTTCCGCTTGATGGTGTTGGACCGGGAGACGATGAAGGTTGAGGAGCTCCTGCCCAAGTTCGACCGGTGGGTAGACGAGTTTGTGTGGGGTCCGGATTCGAAGGCGGTCTACATTGCGAGCGGCGATGCGGGCCGAACCGCAGTTTTGCGCTACCAGTTTGAGGGCGAGCCGGAGAATCCGTTCAAACCGATTACGACGGACGGTGAGTTCTCCGATCTGCAACTCAGCTTTGATGGAAATAATCTGGTTGCGACGCGGATGAGCGTTGACCAGCCGGGCGAGATCAACGCGATAGCCCCGGGTTTAACCGAAGAGGCGCAGGCCGTGGAAGCGGGCTCGCCCGCGGAGGCAAAGCAGGCCGCCGACATTGCGAAGTTTTCGATTCTTGGAACGCTGGAGGTGGGGGGATCGAGCCCGCGAAGGCAGCTCACCCACTTGAACGATGCGTTGCTCGGCACGCTTGATCTATCGGGACAGGGAACGTTCCGTTTTCCTGGCGCGGGTGGAACGCCGGTGGAGGGTTTCATTGTTCGACCGCCGAACTTCGATGAGACGAGGAAGTATCCGGTTAAGTTTTTGATTCATGGGGGGCCGCAGGGGGCGTGGGGCGATGCGTGGAGCTACCGGTGGAATGCGGAGCTGATGGCGGCGAGCGGATATGTCGTGGTGATGGTGAATCCTCGCGGGTCGACGGGGTATGGGCAGGCGTTTGTCGATGGCGTGAACGGCGACTGGGGCGGGAAGGCGTATGTCGATCTGATGAAGGGCCTGGACTATGCGGAGAAGCTGTTTCCGTATATCGACAAGACGCGGGAGTGTGCGCTGGGGGCCAGTTATGGCGGATTTATGGCGAACTGGATTCTGACCCATACGAACCGGTTTGCGTGCATCGTGACGCACGATGGGCTGTTCAATCCGCAGAGCGCGTATGGCGCTACCGAAGAACTTTGGTTCAACGAGTGGGAGTTCCGCGAGCCCAGCGTGGTGGCTGGGGGCAAAGGGCGCCCGGCTAAGGCGACGCTGGACCCGATGCCGGCGCAGCCGTGGAACTACTTCGACAGGCCTGCGGCGCAGGATCCGTTCCGCAAGTGGTCTCCGATGCTGTCGATCAGGAACGCGAAGACGCCGACGCTGGTGATTCATTCGCAGCGCGACTACCGGCTGGATGTATCGGAGGGATTCCAACTTTTTACTGCGCTGCAGCGGCTGAATGTGCCGAGCAAGATGCTCTATTTTCCTGACGAAGGGCATTGGATCCTGAAGCCGCAAAACTCGAAGCTCTGGTATGAGACGGTGGGGGATTGGTGCGACCGGTGGACGAAGACGAACGCCTATGCCGAAGGCGGTTATGGGGCGCCTGGGGTGCGTGTCGCGCCGAGGGCGCAGACGGGTTCGTCCGGCATCAGTTCGCCCAGCACCAGGATGTCCGACACGAGGGTGGGAGTGTCGCGACCTGCGGAGATGGAAGAGGACAAGTCGGGGCCGGAGAAGACGGAGGCTCCGCCGGCTGCGGTGGAGCGCGCTCCGAAGCGGGGTAAGGCTCCGGCTGCGGCCGAACCAGAGGCTCCTGTTGCTCCTCTGCCGGCTGCGCCTTCGGCGATCCCGAAGGACAAGCCGCCGCCGAACGGAGACGGCCGCGCTTCGTTCCAGATTGAGATCAGCGCCCCGAGCGATGAGGTGCAGGTGGGGGCGGATGCACGGATCGTCATTACGCTGAGCAACACGTCGGATCATGAGATTTTGTTTGCTCATCGTCCGGGGACGAACAATCCGGAGTTTTCGTACAGGATCGACGTGCGGAATGCGGCGGGCCGCGAGGTGGAGGAAACGGAGTACGCTCGCGAGGCGCGGGTGCGTCAGCAGACGGAGGGCCGGTCAGTGGATTATGTGCAGCCGGGAATGTCGACGGCGCAGACGGCGCACCTGGCTCGGCTGGTGAATCTGAGCAGGCCGGGCCGGTACACGGTGCGAGTGTCGCGGGTCGATCCGGCGACGAAGGCGGTGGTGAAGTCGAATGAGATTACGCTGAACGTGGTTCCGTAACTGCGGTGCGGAGTAGCGCGCGGCGACGTATGGTTTCTACGGCTGCCAGTGCACCTGTTGCTAGTAAGAACAAGCTGCCCGGTTCAGGCACCTGCGAGGCTAGATCGAAGGCTTCGAACCAGAATTCGCGGAGAGGGTCGTTCCAGACGATGTCGCCCTCTGAGTTCAGATAGAGGAAGTTGCCTGCGCCTTGACCGGGGAAGAGGTCCACGAGATTGGGGCCGGTGTACAGGTCGGGGAAGATCTGCCCTGGGGCTCTGGCCGAAAATACTTCGCGGCCATTGTTACAAACGGCGTGAAGCACGGTGAGTCCGGGGGGCACGGCGGGGCTGCATGGTGTTCCATCATCGATGGTAAAGACGGGCGGCGCATCGGTGCTAAAGGCCAGTACACCATTGACGAAAATTTTGTAGCAGTTGGCGACGATAGTGCATTTGCCGTTGCCGTCAGCGTCGACTGATATAACCACATTGCCGGAGGCATCCATTCCATAGACGAGTCGGCCTTCATCGCTTCCCAGGTTGACTACGCTATAGGTGTCGGCGAATGCCGGCGAGACTAACAGGAGCGAGGGAACGACGATGGCGACGAGGCTGAACCAGAGCTTCGAAAGTCTCATGGAAGACTCCTCTTGTGACAGGACGATAGAAGTTGGATGCATTTTCGGTTCCAAAAGGTAGCGTAGACTCTGCCATGATATAGAGATTGCGCGCCTCGTCCATGTTGCAGAAGTCTGCTTCCTAAGCAGGCAAAAGAGTAAGGATAAAGAGCACATACAAATTCGAAGCGTTTTTCGGTGCGCGTAGCAGACGAGAGTTTCTGTTTTTCTGATAGTTCAGCAGAGAGAGGTAGATGTGGCGTTTGCGAGGCCGAAGAAGCGGGAGCCAGTGGGTGAGGCGGCATTGTTCGAATATGCCGTGGGTGCTCTGGCGCGGCGGATGCGCACGGAGCGCGATCTTCGCCGGTTGATGAAGCTGCGTGCGGAGGAGGGCGAGGCGGGAGCTCGGGCGATGGATGGGGTGGTGGCTCGGCTGAAGGAGCTGGGGTATTTGAGCGATGAGCGATTTGCGGAAGACTATACGCGGGTGCGGAAGGAGCATGAGAAGTTTGGGCGCAGGCGGGTGCAGCAGGACCTGATGCAGAAGGGCGTGGGGAAGGAGTTGGTGGCGACGGCGCTAGAGACAGCGTATGAGGATGTCGACGAGGTGGCGCTGGCTCGGCAGTATATTGCGCGGAAACGGATGAAGCAGCCGAGTGGGGCGAATGCGCAGAAGGAGACGGTGCGGGCGATGAACCGGCTGCTGCGGGCAGGGTTTTCTTCGCGGGCGATTTATAAGGTGCTGCGAGAGTGGGAGCTGCCTGAGGAGTTGACGGAAGGGATGGAGGCGGGGGGGTCGGATGCGGAGGTGTTTGCGGAGGGGGAGGAGCGGGCGGGGGATTCGGATACTTATGCGAAACAGAATGATGAGGAATGAGGTCTTGTTCTGCCGGACCGCCTCCCGCGCAAGGGAACCCGTCCGGCAGGACCTATCTTCTCAGTAATCGCCGCGGAAGCTGTGGATGAGACGGCGATCGCGTTTGGACGGGCGTTTGGATGGCGCAGTGTAGGCCATGGGGCCGAGGAGTTTGCGCTCTTCGGCGGCTTTGCGGCGGGCTTCTTTGCTGGCTTCGGTTTCGCGGTAGAGGGTTTGGGCGACAGAGGCGGGGCCGCGCTGCTGGCTTAGGGCGAGCACTTCGACTTCGAACTTGCCGCCTTCGTTTTTGATGTGGAGCATGTCGCCGACATGGACCTCGCGGGCGGGCTTGGCGGGTTGGTTGTTCGAGAGGATGCGGTTCATGTCGCAGGCTTTGGAGGCCTGCTCGCGGGTCTTGAAGAAGCGGGCGGCCCAGAGCCATTTGTCGATGCGGGTTCCGATCATGTTATTCATTTTCGCTTGGCTGCGGCTGCGCGGGAAGGTCTAGATGGCACGCAGCATGCGGCCGGGGAGGGCGAAGAGCGCGGCGATGAGTTCGAAGACGCCGCCGACAGCGATGCCGACCAGGCGGAAGGGAAGCAGGATCAGCCAGATCAGCGGATAGAGCAGGAGTGCGGCCAGCGCGAGAGGCCAGCAGATGACCATGAGAATGCAGAAGAGCAGGAGGTTGAGCATCAGGTTTCCTTTCCTTTATTTCTTTCCTTGAAGGATAACGGTGGGGGAGCGGAAAAAGTTCCCCGCGGGTGGATGATGGAAGTATGACGGATGGCGGTTTGCAACGGGTGGTGGCGGTGGATTGGTCGGGCGATAAGGGGCCGGGGCAGCGGAAGAAGATCTGGGCGGGGGTTTGGACGGCTTCTACTGCCAAGGTGACGCTGGAGTCGGGGCGGACGCGGGAGGAGCTGTTTGCGTGGCTGGTGGAGAGGGCGCGGGAGACTCCTCGGATGGTGGTGGGGCTCGATTGTTGTTTTAGTTTTCCGGCGTGGTTCCTGGCGGAGCATGGGTGTGCGACCGTGTTTGATTTCTGGCGGCATGTGGCGGATGGGCAGGGGGAGCGGTGGCTGGCGCGGGAGTGTGAGGAGGTTGCGCGGGATGAGCGGTTCTGGGGGAAGCCGCATAAACGGCCGGAGCAGTTTTGCGGGGTGGGGCTGCATCGATCGATGCGGTCGACGGATATGGAGAACAAGATTACGCCGAAGATGCTGGAGGGCGATCCGGAGCGGGCGGCGAAGGTGAAGGGGATTACGCCGAAGTCGCCGTTTCAGATCGGCGGGAGCGGGAGCGTGGGGACGGGGAGTCTGCGGGCTATGCCGTTTTTGCTGAGGCTGCGGGAGGCGGGGTTTCGGGTTTGGCCGTTTGAGTCGGCTTCGTTTGACGGAAAGAAGCCGCAGTCGCTGGTGGTGGAGATGTATACACGTTTGCTGACGGGTGCGGTGAAGAAGAGTAATCCTGTGGCTCGGCGGGAGTATTTGCTGGCGAAGAAAAAATCGGATGCGGCGTATGTGGGGCTGTCTCGTGGCGTAATGGCGAAGGCGATGGGGAGTGAGGATGCGTTCGATGCTCTGGTGTGCTGCATGGAGATGGTGCGGTGGCGGGGGGAGTTTGCGGGATTGCGGGCGACGCGGGATGAGGTGCTGCGGCTGGAGGGGATTACGTGGCGGCCTGGAGTGGGTGGCTCCTCTACACTGAAAGAGGAGGATGGCCAGTGAAATCAAATTTGCTGACGCTTGCAGTCATCATTGTTATCGTAGCGAGCCTGCTGGTCTATGCGCCGGAGGTTGATTGGAGCACAGCGAAGATGATTGGAGCGGTGCTTGTGGGTATCTCTTTTCCGTTGTTTGTGCTGGCTCGGTGGCAGCTTGGCAGTTCGTTTTCGGTGAAGGCGAAGGCTAGCCGACTGGTAGCGACGGGACTTTACTCGCGCATTCGCAATCCGATTTATCTGTTTGGAGGATTGTTCATCGTGGGACTGTCGCTTTTCCTATCGCCATGGGGTCCTTTGGTGGTGGCGTTGGTGATCGTGCCGATGCAGATAGTGAGGGCACGTAGAGAAGAGCGGGTGCTGGCTGAGGCATTCGGCGAAGAGTACGAGTTCTACAAGAGCAAGACCTGGTTCTGAGCCGCTCGGTCTTCTGCGGCTGGCGGATATTACGTGACGGTCTCGGGTCGGTCAGTATCCATTCGGATCTGGCTGCTGCGTATTCGCTGAGATCGAATAGGAGTAGGTGGTGTACAGAACGATAGGGATTGAGTTCAGTGTGACATGTTGCAGATCTAGTCGGACGAACGCTGGAGTTGTTGTATCTCCTTCGTGGAGTATGCGAAAGTTGACAACGATTGGACAGGTGCGTGGTCCGGTGTATTCGTTGGCGTGCCATCCTTGAACGTAGGTTGTGGCAGCCATTTGCAGCAACTTAGGGCCACTTACGATGTCTATCTTTTGTACTTCACCACTTGTCTTGAAGTTGACCAGCATGATGACGCTGCCTTCGACGTGGGCGGCCTTTGCGATAGGTGGATAGATGGGCGTTGTGGTTTCCATCATCTTGCGTAGCCCACACGGCTCCTGCTGCGCGATGCACGGGCCAGACACCGACAGTAACAGGAAGAAGATTGCGAAGGGCATTGCGCGCATGGAGCTCGCTCCTGACTGATAAACTTACGTTCTATGAACTATAGGTCGGGGAATCAGATTCGGGAAGATTTTTTGCGGTTTTTTGAGGGTAAGGGGCACCGGCGGGTGCACTCTTCTTCGCTGGTGCCGGCGAATGATCCTACGCTGCTGTTTACCAATGCGGGGATGAATCAGTTCAAGGATGTGTTTCTCGGGTTGGAGAAGCGGGACTATACGCGGGCGGCTAGCTCGCAGAAGTGCGTGCGGGCGGGGGGGAAGCATAACGATCTCGAGAACGTCGGGTTTACACGGCGGCACCATACGTTTTTTGAGATGCTGGGGAATTTTTCGTTTGGAGACTACTTCAAGAAGGACGCGATCGGCTTTGCGTGGGAGCTTCTGACTTCGAAGGAGTGGTTCGGGATTGATCCTGCCCGACTTTACGTGACGATCTTTGAAGGGGATGAGAAAGTTCCGCGGGATGATGAGGCGGAGCAGTTCTGGATTGAGACCGGGGCGCCGAAGGAGCGCATCTTCGGGATGGGGGCGAAGGATAACTTCTGGCAGATGGGGGATACGGGGCCTTGCGGGCCTTGCTCGGAGATCTTTTACGACCTGGGGATCGAGGCGGCGGAGGAGCCGGGAGTTGATAAGCCGTTTCCGCTGGATGAGCAGCGGTATGTTGAGATCTGGAATTTGGTTTTCATGCAGTTCGATAGGAGCAGCGATGGGACGCTGACGCCGCTGCCTAAGCCTTCGATCGATACGGGGATGGGGTTGGAGCGGGTTGCGGCGGTGCTGCAGGGTGTGTTGTCGAACTTTGAGACGGATCTGTTTACTCCGCTGATCAAGCGTGCGGAGGAGTTGACCGGGCATAAGGTGGAACCGGAGCATGAGGTGGATGAGAGGTCGCGGGCTTCGCTGCGGATTATTGCGGACCATGCCCGGGCGGCTACGTTTCTGATTTCGGATGGGGTGAATCCTGCGAATGATGGCAGAGGGTATGTGCTGCGGAAGATTTTGCGGCGCGGGATTCGGCATGGACGGCTGCTGGGGCAGGAGAAGCCGTTTATGCATGAGATGGTGTTTGCGGTTCGGGATGAGATGCAGGTGGCTTATCCGGAGTTGAAGGAGTCGGCGGAGCGGGTGGCGAAGGTTGTGCTGGCCGAGGAACAACAGTTTGCTCGGGTGCTATCGACCGCGGTGACGGAAATGGAGCGCATACTTACGTCGCAAGAAGAGGCATCCAATTTCCTGTACTCGGATGCGTTGAGAGAGATCGAAGCTGAGGCGAAGCCGGGGTTCGGAGAAGCTTTCAAAGCGAAGATGGACTCCATCGGTCAATTTACGATGGCCAACGTTCACCAGTTTCTTCAGGATTATTTTGGAGCCGAGCAGGGGAACGTCTACTTTGAAAAGGTCAATCATTCAAGGAATTTCACTCGTAAGTTTCAAGGTAAAGTGGCGTTTCATTTGTACGAGACGTATGGACTGCCGCTCGATTTCATGATGGATGCGGCACGCGATCGTGGCTTTGCTTTCGACATGGAGGGATTTGAGGAGGCCAAGGAAGAGGAGCAGCAGCGGGCGCGGGCCAGTTGGAAGGGTGGGTCACAGAAGTCGGCGGCGCCGGTTTATCGGGAGTTGCCCAAGACGGAGTTTGAGGGGTACACCGGGCTGCGGGTGGATGGGGCTCGGATTTTGGCGCTGGTGAAGGATGGGATTGGTGTGCCGGAGTTGAAGGCTGGGGAGTTGGGTGAGGTCGTGCTCGATGCTACGAGTTTTTATGCGGACTCGGGTGGGCAGGTTGGGGATGTGGGGTGGTTGACTGTACCCAGAGGGACGGGGGGGGACCATAACGCGGTGGTCGCTGAGGTGAGTGGCGCGACCAAGCCGGTGCAGGGGGTTTTTGCGCATAAGGTGAGGGCGAACCAGACGATTGCGGTGGGCGATACCGTGGATACCGTGGTGGATGCGGCGACGCGGGTGGCGACGACGCGGAACCATACGGGGACGCATCTGCTGCATGCGGCGCTGCGCGAGGTTTTGGGGAAGCATGTGAAGCAGGCGGGGTCGCTGAATGATGCGGCCAGATTGCGGTTTGATTTTTCGCACTTTGCGGGGGTGGCGGAGGAGGAGCTGCAGGAGGTCGAGGATATTGTGAACCGGCAGGTGATGGGGAATACGAAGGTGGAGACGCTGGTGGATGTGCCGATCGATGTTGCCGTGAATGAGCTGGGGGCGATGGCGCTTTTTGGTGAGAAGTATGGCGAGCGGGTGCGGGTGGTGAAGATCGGCGAGTTTTCGACGGAGCTTTGCGGGGGGATTCATACCGGGGCTACGGGCGAGATTGGCGTGATCAAGATTGTTGGGGAGGGGTCGGTGTCTTCGGGCGTGCGTCGGGTGGAGGCGGTGAGTGGGACGGGCGCGCTGCATGAGTTCCGGCGGGATTTTGATGTGGCTCGCGTTGTGGGATCGCTGGTTGGGTCTTCTTCGGAGACGGTGACGCCGGCGGAGGCTTTGCGTGCTCGGATTGCGGCGCAGGAAGAGGAGATGAAGAAGCTAAGGCGGGAGCTGGATGCTGTGCGGATGAAGTCGGCTTCGGCTGCTTTGTCCGATGCTGGCGCTTCGGCGGTTGAGGTGAAGGGTGTGAAGGTGCTGGCGCAGCGGGTGGATGGGTTGGAGAAGGCGCAGATGCGGGAGTTGGTGGATTCGCTTCGTGGGAAGCTGGGGAGTGGTGTGGTGGTGCTTGGGGCGGCGGTGGATGGGAAGGTCTCGTTGATTGTTGGGGTGACGAAGGACCTTACTTCGCGGGTGCAGGCGGGGAAGATTGTTGGCACGCTGGCGGCTAAGGTTGGGGGCAAGGGTGGTGGGCGGCCTGATCTGGCGGAGGCTGGTGGGAGTGATGTTGGGTCATTGGATGCGGCGCTGCAGGGGGCGAGTGAGGTGGTAGGGGGTTTGTTGGGGTAGGGACTATTCCGGTGTTCGCAAAACAGGGGTCCGGGTTTGTATAGGGAGTGCGGTCGTGCTTCGCACGATGCCCACATCTCAGAATCGAGATATGGGGCACCCGGTTCTGTGGCTGGGTCGATGGGGCACCCGGCAGTTGTGGTGCTTCGAACGAAATGCGGGGGTTCTTCGCTGCGCTCAGAATGACAATTCCTAAATTTGTTGGTAGTGACATCTGAAGATGTCCTGGATTGGGTTCGATTGTGCTTTCGAAGTGGAGGGAGGAGTGCGGTCGTGCTTCGCACGATGCCCACATCTCAGAATCGAGATATGGGGCACCCGGTTCTGTGGCTTTCCATTCAACTTACAAAGCCAGGAAAGCGGTCTCGCTGCGCTCGATAACCTACCCTTTGCGGTCAGACTGCAAAGGATGGGACACCCGGGCCAGTGGCGGTGAGACTGCAAAGGATGGCACCCATACGAGTCTCGCTCCAGATTGCTATTTCGCTTCGTCTTGCTCGAGGAGGTGGCGGGCTTCTTCAAGGTTGAGGGTGTTTCCGTCGATGATCAGTTCGTAGGTGCCGGCGTTTTCCGGGACGGAGATGACGCTGTCGACACGATGGCCGTGTTGCCGGAGGGTCTGCACGATGAGATCGATGTCTACCATGGGTGAAAGTCTACAGCAGGGGTTCGCAGAGATACGCCGCGACTGTAGGGGGTTTTGAGTGCGCTAAATCTGTCGCATGCCCGCCTGAGGGCGGAGGGCGAGACGACGGTACAGGCGGGGACTTTGGACGTACATGCTCCGCACCACCGGATTGAGGGGTGAGCGTGAAGAAGCAGAGAGCAACGATGGAGAAGAATATGCAACTAGCTGCGGGAACTGATAAGGCGTTTCTGGAGGGGAAGGCTGGGCCTACTGATATCCATGAGGAGTTGCATGGGAAGTGACGCCGGGTCCGGGGTTGCAGGACCGGCGGTGGGTTCAGGGTGGGGGTATCGGGGGGAGTACCGAGGGTTCTTTTCACACACATTCGGGAGGTGGGGTCTCTTAAACTTGGGGATGTGTGCCGGTTTTGAAGCGACCTATGGGCCTGAGAACGACAATGCGGAATTGCTGGTGGTGTCGGGGTTGCGCGGCGATGCTGGGTTGCGCGATCGTGCTGGGCTGTGCGGTGCCTGCGCTGAGGGCAAAGACGGTGATGCAACGCAAGGTAGAACTGACGCCCTGGGAGCAGGCGGAGCGGGGGTTGGAGATGCTGGAGGGGATTTCTGCGGGGGCGCGGACGCGGGCGGACTATACGCGGGCTATGGATGGGTTTCGGGCGGTCTACCATGATGCGCCGGGGGATGCGCACGCTCCGGACAGCGTGAATGCGGTGGCGGAGTTGCTGGCGGAGCAGGGGAGGAGTCTGCACGATGCGAAGTCGCTGAAGGCGGCGGTGGGGCAGTATGAGTTTTTGCGGATGCAGTATCCGGCGAGCTCGCTGCGGGTGGGAGCGCTGCTGGCAGAGGCGCAGATTTATCAGAACGATCTGCATGATGCGGCGGCGGCGAAGGAGAGGTATGCGCTTCTGGTGAAGCAGTATCCGCGGAGTGCGCAGGCGGAGGAAGCAAAGGCGGGGATTGCTTCTTTGAAGGCAGGGAGTAGCGAAGAGGGAGTTGGAAGTAGAGGGCGTATTGGCAGGGCTTCGGATTTGAATGATGCTTCTGCTTCGGCAGGGGCTGCTGTTTCTGTGTCTGCTGGGTTGAGGGAGAAGACTCCGGTTGAGGGTAGCGGGGCTTCGTCTTTTGCGCCGATGCCGACTACGGGAGAGGCGCGCGGGGTGAAGGGTGCTCCTGTGGGAGCGAGCGTCGATGGGGCGGAGACGGGGAGGGGAGGGACTTCGGTGCCGGTGGATGCGGCTCTGGATGCGTCGAGTGCGGGGGTGCAGGAGGGTCCGGTTCAGGATGCTTCGGTTCAGGCGGCTGCAGTTCGAAATGCCGGGCCGCTGCATGTGGCGAAGGGTTCGGGGAAAAGGCACGGGCAGATGGCGCAGGTAACGGGGATTCGACACTGGTCGACGCCGGACTATACGCGCGTGGCGATCGACCTGGGCGACGATGTGACGTATGAGGCGGCGCGGGTGCCGAATCCGGATCGCATCTACTTCGATTTGCATGGGACGCGGCTGGCGCAGGAGCTGGTGGGCAAGAGTTTTGCCGTGACGGATGATGGGTTCCTGAAGAAGATTCGCGCGGCGCAGTTTTCGAACGATATGACACGCGTGGTGCTGGATGTGAACGATGTGACGGAGTACTCGGCGTTTTTGCTGCCGAATCCGTATCGCTTGATCATTGATATTCACGGGGGGAGTAAGGCGGAGCCGGGTGCGCCGGTGGTGAGTGTGCCGATGCAACGGGTGGCGGCGGCGGCTCCGACGGTTCCGAATACGACGGCGGTGAAGGCGGGGAGTTCGTTCGATGTGGCGGCGTTGAGTGCGCAGCCGGGGAGGGTGGAGGCGACGACGCAGCCGACCTCACAACCGATTTCGGCGGTGGTTCCAAGAGCAGGGAGTAGGGATGAGGGAGTAGGGAGCAGCAAGCTGGCTGGTACTGATATTCCGGCTACTCCAGCTACGAATTCAACTTCGAGTTCGAGCGCGCGGAAGGGCAGGAAGGGAAAGGTGGCGGTCGATGTGGACGCACTTCCGGCGCGGGCGGCTGTGCCTACGGCGGATGGCGAGACGTCGCTGGTGCGGGCGTTGGGGTTGAAGATTGGGCGGATCGTGATCGATCCCGGGCATGGCGGTCATGACTCGGGAACGCTGGGTGCGGATGGCATTGAAGAGAAGGATGTGGTGCTCGATGTGGCGCTGCGGCTGGGCAAGCTGCTACATGACCGGCTCGGGTCAGAGATTATTTATACGCGGTCGGATGATACGTTTGTTCCACTGGAGACGCGGACGGCGATTGCGAACAAGGCGCAGGCGGATCTGTTTCTTTCGATCCATGCGAACTCGTCGCCGGATGCGAGCGCGCGTGGGGTGGAGACGTACTATCTGAACTTTACGTCGTCGCCGGATGCGCTGGAGACGGCGGCGCGCGAGAACGCGGTATCGGATCAGTCGATCCATCAGTTGAGCGACCTGGTGAAGAAGATCGCGCTGAAGGACAAGATCGAAGAGTCGCGGGAGTTTGCCGGCGATGTGCAGCAGGGCCTGTACGGCGGATTGCAGAAGGGGAACGCCGGGCTGAAGGATCGCGGGGTGAAGAAGGCTCCGTTCGTTGTGCTGATTGGAGCGAACATGCCGTCGATTCTGGCGGAGATCTCGTTTGTGACCAATGAGAAGGACGCGAGGCAGTTGCAGGAGCCGGAGTATCGGGAGCGCGTGGCGGAGAGTCTCTATAAAGGTGTCGCGAAGTATGCGGGGGGGCTGAGCGGGACGCGGCCTCCGGCGGAGCGGGCGAGCACGAAATAGCGACGCTGGCTTTTTTCCGTGAAGCGGGTGTGGGCACGGGCCTGGAGGCAGCTCCGGGGACGGCTAGGCTTACGTTCTCGCGCTGGTGTAGTCTGACTTTTGTATGGGAGTTTCTTCTCGGATTCGGATGATGTCGCGGGTGTTGTTGGGTATGGTGCTGGTGGGTGCATCGGCTGTGTCGCTGCAGGCGCAGGAAGCGAAGACTATGTTGGCGATGCCGCCTGCGCCGTTGCTGCCGGAGTCGTTGCGAACGGGGCCGAACCATGATGCGGGCAATGGTGCTCCGTCGTGGAGTGGGGCGGATGCGCCCATCCTGGTGGAAGATGGGATCAGGCGGTATGAGCGAGGAGATGCGCAAAGTCCGGTTGCGCATGGCAGTGTCCCGAGTGGCACGGTAACGGTGTACCAGTTTGACGATGCGACCGGGGCGTATGCGGCGTACAGCTATCTGAAGAAGAACAGCGCGGACCACGTGATGCTGAGTGGCGTATCGGTGGTGGTGTCGAATCTGAAACTTTATCCGGAGGCGGCTGCTGCGTTGTTGAAGACGGTGCAGGTTGGGCTGCCGAAGGTTGGTGGAACGAAGGGAATGCCTCCGCTGCTGCCGACGTATCTGCCCGCGCAAAGTTTGAAGCGAGAGACGGTGAAATATGCGCTGGGGCCGGTGGAGTATCAGGCGATTGGTGGAGCGCTGCCGCCGGAGGTCATCGGGTTCGACAAAGCCGCCGAGGCAGTGACGGCGAAGTATGAAGGCAAGGGCACGTTGACGATGCTGCTCTATCCGACGCCGCAGATCGCAGGAGAGCATGGGCGGCAGATTGAGAGCGAGATCAATCGGCAGGGTGCATCGGCTGGAACGGTGAAGCTGCGGCGCGAAGGTCCGCTGGTGTTGCTCACGACGGGTGCGTGGAAGCCGGCAGAGGCGCAGGAGATAGTGGAGAACATTCACCTGCGCAATGAGGTGACGTGGAATAAGCCGATGCCTCCGGAGTTTCACTCCGAGGTCCGCAAGACGGTGAGCCTGCTGACCAGCATTCTTATTTTCTGCGGCCTTGGGGCGGTGGCGGCGGTGGTGCTTGCGCTGTTTTTCGGGGGAGCGCGCGCCACGATTCGCGTGATGCAGGGCAAGCCGGCGGCGACCGAACCGGAGTTTCTGCGAATCGATCTGAGCGGGCGTCCGGCGAGGATCCAGTCGGATGGATCGGGCGCCAACCCGCGGGGATAGTGGGATTTATGCACTGGTGACGGTGCAGCCGGGGGTCTAACCGGCTGAAACGATAGCCTTTTGATATATGGTCGGACCGCTTAAAGCGAATAGAAAGCGAATATTTAGCCCCATGTTTACCCTTCAGTAACCCCCGTAACTATCTCTTCACCAAAGACTTACAGCGGACGAGTTTTGGCCTTGACACGTGATTTTGCCAAACTTAGTATTTCGCCAGAAAGTTCTGATGGCTTTGCCTCCGTTGGAACTATTCTCCCTAAAGAAAAGGCCACCCTGTTGCCGGGTGGCCTTTTCGCTTTTTCGGTACAACTTTTGTGGGATTGAGGGACGATATTTCCTAAAGCGGAAGCCACTGAAAAAAAAATACTTCGATCTTGAAGACAAGGCGCAACGGCGCCGATGCAGGGAGTGTCAGGAGAGGTACGCAGCGCTCCGAAGAAAGAGGCACTCTATGTCTCATGCTCTGCATCCTGCGTTGCAGATATTGATTGCACTGTCATCTCTCGCCCTATTGATATGGCCTACGCTGCTGGTTGATGAAGACGATCTCGACGCAAATGATTTCGATCGCAGTCACATTCCGTGATGTCGTGACCTTCGCCTGTTGATTGTGCTAGGTTGTCTCAGCAGAACTGGAGGTAGGACCAAATGATATGGAATCGGTTTGGCGTGTGTGTCGAGGATGGGAGATGGCTGATCGTCATCACGCTGCTGTTGTTCCCAATAGCGCGAATGGTGAGAGCGCAGGACACCCGGCAAGTGACCGAACCGAAGATTCCCGCATCGTGTACTCAACTTCCGGCGCAGCTTCGTGCGGTGGGCGATAAGCTCGCTGAGGCGGATGAGAGCAAGCTCGATACTGCCCGCATCCAGAGTGCGCTGGACAAGTGTAAGCCTGGGATGGCGGTGGAGTTGAAGCCGGCAGATGGCAACAACGCGTTTCTGTCGGGGCCGCTCGAGATGCGAACGGGCGTGACGCTGCTGATCGATGAAGGCGTGACGTTGTTCGGGTCGCGCGATCCTGCTGCGTATGAAGTAAAAACGGAGGGTGCGACCCCCGGGCTGTGCGGCACGATTGCGATGGGCGCGCCGCCGGCAGTATTCCCTGCGCCACAGCGTCCAGCGCCGGCCCGCGGAGGATGCAGGCCGTTCATCAGTATTAATGATGCCAAAGACGTTGGCATTATGGGCGACGGAGTCATCGACGGGCGTGGCTACGCGAAGCTTCTGGGCAAGGACTATAGCTGGTGGGAGATGGCGCGCAAGGCAGAGCCCAAGAATGAGCGATACTTTACGACGCGGATGATCGTCGCCAGCCATGCTGATGGCCTGGTGCTGTACCGGATTACGCTGCACAACTCGACGAACTTCCACGTTAGCGTTAACCAGACCAATGGCTTTACGGCGTGGGGCGTTCATCTGCTGACCCCGACGACTAAAGGAATGGACGCGCGGAATACCGACGGGATCGATCCCGGGTCTTCGACCAACGTGACGGTGGCGCATAGCTGGATCGATAACGGCGATGACAACATTGCCGTAAAGACGGGCACAACGCACATGAGCGTGCTCGACAACCACTTCTACTCGGGCCATGGTATGTCGATCGGAAGCGAGACCTATAGCGGCGACAGCTATCTGCTGGTGGACGGTTTGACCGAGGACAATACAACGAGCGGTATCCGTATCAAGAGCAACGTGACGCGCGGAGGGCCGGTACACGATCTGACTTATCAGAACATCTGCATGCGGGGCGTAAAGAATCCCATTGCCATCAGTCCCTACTACACGAACCAGACGACCGAAGGTTATGAGGATCCGAAGTATACGGGCGACCGGATTCCGGATTATAAGGCGATTACGATTCGCAATGTGCTCGATACGACGCCGGGGGATGTGCTGATTGCCGGGTTGAATGACGAGCATCGCACGGAGGTGACGCTTGATGGCGTGCGGGTCAACGGAATCACGCCGCAGCAAGTGCATGGGCACTTTGCCACGGTGACAGTGGGGCCGCTGGGAACCAATCTCGACTTCAGCGCGACGGATATTAAGGTGGTCCCGTGGAAGTCGGCTTCGGACCCGGCGGCCAAAGGGGCTGCGTTCACGTGTGAGGGAAAGTTCGTGCCGATGCAGTAGTCCCGTTCGAGTGCGGCTGCGGGGTGAGAACTTCGTATCGATGCATTAGAATGGCCGACAATACACAACCGGGCCCAATTGAACCATCAGGCGCGAATGAACGCGTAGTCGGTCTCCGGGCCGAGCAGCGGAGTGTTTCGATGGAAAAGGTAGCGGTTATTGGGGCAGGCCCTGCCGGAATGGTTACGGCGCGGTACCTGAATTCGGAAGGATTCGAGCCGGTTCTGTTTGAGCAGGGTAGTCGAATTGGCGGGCAGTGGAGCGCCGATCCTGAGCACAGTGGTGTGTGGCCGGCTATGCGCACGAATACCAGCCGGGTCATGACGTGTTTCAGCGATTTGCCGCATGAGGCCGGCACGCCCACCTACCCGACGAATGAGGCGATGGGCGAGTATCTCGAACGTTATGCGAAGATGTTCGATCTCACTCGGTGTACCCGGTTGAAGACACCGGTGCGCGAACTTCGCCGAGATGCGGATGATTGGATTATCCGGACGGACGCCGGCGAGGAGCGATTTGGCCAGGTCGTGGTTGCGACGGGCCGCTACCATAAGCCCACGATTCCCGATGTGCCGGGGCTGGGGACGTTTTCAGGGACGGCTGGCGTCAATCACACTTTTTCGTACAAGCGTCCCGAGGACTATCGCGGTCTGCGGGTGCTGGTCGGCGGATGCGCAATCAGTTCGGTTGAGATCGCGAGCGACCTGGCCGGTCTGGGGGCTGCGCGCGTTGTTGTGACGAATCGCAGACAGCGCTATGTTCTGCCGAAGCTTGTGAACGGAGTGCCGTTGGACCACATGGCCTTCACCCGCTTCTCGGCGCTGAGCAAAGAGTGGTTTCCTATCTCCACAGTTGGCGCCGGCTTCAAACAGTTCGTGCTTACAGTGGCGGGGAGTCCGGAGCAGTTTGGAGCGCCCAAACCAGCGGACGATGTCTTTAAGGCTGGCATCACGATGAGCCAGTTTTTTCTGCCGCTTGTCGCTGAAGGGCGTATCTCCATCAAACCGTGGATCGAGTCTGTGGACGGCAGGACGGTGCGATTCATGGATGGGAGTGCCGAGGACTTTGACGGCATTATCTTCGGTACCGGCTACCATCTCGATCTGCCGTTTTTAGGTGATGACCTGCGACGAACCCTGGATGTCGATGCGCAGCATATCGATCTCTATAGCTTCACCTTCCACCCGGACCTTCGGGGGCTGGCATTTGTCGGATTGTACGAGCAGATTGGCCCGTACTATCCGGTGCTTGAGCTGCAGGCGCGCTGGATTGCGTACACCATGAGCGGAGCCATCGCCGCGCCTTCGAAAGAGGAGCTCGAAGCGGGTGTTGCGGCATATCGTGCACGCCGCGGCACTCCACAGACGGTGCTCACCGACACGATGGCCATACTGTTTGCTCGCGCTGCAGGCGTGGAACCAGAGCTCGAACGCTGGCCAGAGCTGGCACGGCCGCTGATATTCGGTCCATTGACGCCGATGTCGTTTCGCATGAGCGGCCGCGACAGCCTTCCGGATGCGCCACAGCGCTTTGCCGCCGATGTAAGAATCTTCGGGTGTGTACCCTCGAACCAACTTGCGCCGATGCAGATCGGGCAACTGCAGGGACTTGCGAAGGCTCGTGGCGATGAGGCATTCAGCCGTTATGTTGCAACCGTTTGCCCGCGCTTGGAGGAGGTCGCGGCAGACTGTGACTGACTGCGGAGCATCGCCGGGTGTGACTAGTGGTCTTCTATCGAGTTGGTTCCGAACGGCTGACGGCAATTGGGAGTTCATTGACCAACGGTTTACATCTCTGCCCAGCGTCGCAGCAGGTTGTGGTAAACCCCGGTCAACTGGACTTCCGTTGCATTGCCCGGAGCCTCTGCCGCCAGTCGCTGAATCGCAGTGTCCAGGTCATAGAGGAGCGTCCTGTCTCCATCGCTTCGAATCATGCTCTGCAACCAGAAGAACGAAGCCACCCGCGCACCTCGTGTCACTGGAGCAACGCGATGGAGACTCGTCGCCGGATACAAGACCATATGCCCGGCCGGCAGTTTCACCGAATGCATGCCATAGGTGTCCTCTATAAAGAGTTCGCCGCCCTGATACTCCTCCGGGGCCGACAAGAAAAGCGTGGCCGAAATATCTGTTCGGATTCGCTGTCCGGTTGTTGCCGTCGCGCGAATCGCCGTATCTACATGGGTGCCGAAGTGTCCGCCGCCGGTATACCGGTTGAACATCGGGGGAAACACGCGCAGCGGCAGCGCCGCCGACATGAACAGCGGGGAGCGTGCCAGCGCCGCCAGCACCATTTCGCCCAGCTTCACTGTCACGGGATGTCCCTCGGGGAGTTGCAGGTTCTCCTTGACGGTCTGCGCCTGATATCCGGCTGTCACTTTGCCATCGACCCACTCGGCAGCGTCGAGCGCGGCTCTTGCCTGAGCCACCTCACCGACCGTCAACACATCGGGAATCGTAATCAGCATTTACTCTCCTACATTCGTCAAAAGCTCAGAATTTAAAGTTGATCCCGATCAGCGCATTCGCTCCCGCACCTGGAATCAGGTGGCTCGGATGCGGCAGGTCAATGTAGGACCGGTTCAGCAAATTGTTCACGTTTGCCTGCAACTCCAGACGCTCCGATATTGGCCGCCTTAACATCGCATCGAAGATCCAGTAACCTGGGACCTGCTTCATGGCCACGCTGGTCACAATGAAGCCGGGACCGTTTGGATTCGGCGCATAGCCGGTCGGAACAAACGGCACGGTAGAACTCGCGGTTCTGCTGGCTACATAGTTCCCACCCACCCCTGCGTTCACTCGCCACGGTAGCCGATGCGTGATGAATAGATTGAACGTTTGCTTCGGAACATTCGCCAGCGGATATCCCACCGAAGTTGGGAAGAACTTCGAGTAGACCACCGCGCTGTCGAGGTATGCATAGCCGGCAACGACGTCCATCCCCTGCGGCAGTCTTCCCACCAGGCTGAACTGCAGGCCTCTTACCAGCTGATTTCCTGCCGCGACGATATTGTTCGCGTTCGTGGGATCGGTCTCTCTCGCGTTGTCCTTTTCGGTTCGGAAGACTGCGCCCTCGGCCATTAGCCGCTCGTTCAGGAAGTTCCACTTCACTCCTGCCTCGTACGTTTCGTTCTCTTCCGGTGCCGCCGAGCTGTTCGCCAGCCCGACGCTCAGGCTCAGCGACTCTGCGCCGGGATTGAAGCTCGTGCCATAGTCGAAGTACAGGCTGCCGTGGCTCGACGGTTTATAGACGAAGGCGGCACGGTAACTCGGCTGCTGATCCACGCGCCTGATGGGTGCGACAGGCGCAGTGACTACGCCACCCTTCGGCGGTGTCGGCTGCCACAGGTTGTATCCGGTGTCGAAGCGGTCCCACCGCACACCGCCACTTATCTCGAAGAGGTCTCCAAGTTTCACGGTGTCGACAAAGTAGACGCCGACGCTCTCCGACTTCGTATGCACGATGGACGTGATATATCCGGTCCCGGAAAACGGCTGGTGCGGATTCGGATCCACTAATGGCGTTGAAGGCACGGTGTTGATTTTGTTGATCGTGTAGCTGGAACGGATGGGATTTGAGATTTCCTGCCCGCCCTCGACACCAGCCATCAGTGAATTCTTAACCCCGAGCAACTTGAAGCGTGCGGTTACCTCTGTCTGGTCCCACAGATCGCTCTCAACGCTTTTGGTTTGGATCTGATTTCGATTTATGACGATGGTGGTTGGATCGCTCGAAGCCGTGTAAGGGCAGGGAAGCGCTGTATTCACCGCGGAGGTCGGGAGCGAGGCTACTACTCCACCGAGGGGAACGCTCGCCGGAGCGTTTGAGCAGATCTGCGGCTCTGTAATCTGCGCTTGTCGCGGGTAGTTCGCTGCCCGCGCGATCGTGTGGAGATTCACGCCCGGCGAAAACTCATGCTCTACCTTCAGCGTAAGAATGTCGTCGTTGGTTTGTAGATAGTTCTCGTCCGGAAACCCATAGTAGTTGTGCCGGATCGGACCTGGCGCCACTGCGTTGTTGAACCATGGCAATCCATAGTCGGGTGTGTCGTTTTCCTGGAGATGAACGTAGTTCAACGTCGCCGGTGTCTTTGTGTTCAGGCCAATCGATACAGAGGGTGCAACGCCCCAGCGGCGAATATCAGCGAAGTCTCTTCCTGCGACGCCGCTCTCCTGTTCCATCAGGTTCAATCGAAACGCTGTGCCACCCATTGCGTTCCACTCACTGCTGTTCAGGTCTGCTGTAACTCTTCGTGTCTTGTCGGTGCCGAACATCGCCTCCACATGGGCGAACTGCTGCACCGTCGGGACCTTGCTCTCCTGGTTGACCACACCGCCGGTCGATCCGCGTCCGAACTCAATTCCCGCTGGCCCCTCTAGTGCCTCCACCTGTTCATAGTTGAACGTGTCGCGATAGTAGCTGCCGAAGTCTCTGATCCCGTCGAGAAAGATGTCGTTCCGCGCGGTAAAGCCGCGAATAGTCAGATTGTCGCCCTGCGCTCCCGCTTCACCGGCGGCGAGGCTGATACCTGGTACATTCCGCAGTGTGTCGCGCAGCGTCGTCACTCCTTCGTCCTTCACCACAAACTGCGGAATTACCGTGATGCTCTGCGCGGTGGTCAGGAGAGGCTCGGTAAACTTCGTCAGCGAGACAGAATTAGTGACGGGATCGGTTACAGACACGGTGTCTTTCGCTTGCACCCCCACGACCATCGTCGTGGCATCCTCCACGCGATAGTTCAACCCCGTCCCATCCAGAAGCAGGCGCAGCGCCTCGTCTTCGCGATAGAGCCCGACCAGTCCCTGCGAGTTGAATCCGGCCAGGGTCCCCGCTGGGAGTACAACCTTCACGGTTCGTCCGGTAGCCTTCTTATAGGCCTCAATTGCGCCGTCCAGTGGCCCGGGGGAAATGTCGAACTTCTTCAGCGGCAGCGTCGCCTCCGCTGCCGTCGCGGCCGCCGGGTCGGTCCTCTCCTTCTCAGCCAGGGCGGACTTGGTTCCGCCGATGACCGAATATGCTGCCAGGGTTCCCGCCGCGATCCACCCGCGAGTTCGGCCAAGGATCGCCCCATTCATTTTCTTGCCCGCCATTGTTCTTTGCATCACTTGCGTCATACTTTGCTCCTCCAAAGAATTCAGCTACCACCAAATCAAGGAAATCGTCGAGAAAGCATGCTTCGTCCTTGACCGCTAGCCTTCGAAGTTCCGCTTGATGGCCGAGGCCATGCGAAAACTTGAAGTTCCTACCTGATATGCAATAAGGTTTTGAGCCGAGTTGAAGGGCTCGAACTACGCACCTTCCAACGGTGCCAACCTTCGCTTTAAACAACCCCTTCGCTCTGCTGAATCTGGGCAACAATTCCAATTTCAATATGCGATTCGCTGCTTACCCGGTGTCGCTGCGGCACGGTTGTCCATTGGTCCCTGATCGCGCCGGATTCGTCCCTGGAAAATTAATGTCCGTCCCAAGTTCTTGATATTCGAAGGGATATCGTTCAAATCTATAACTTAACGGAGATCGACCACGGTCTCTGTCATGCGTCTCAGCCTGGCTCCTTTCCGATGCGGATTCATACCGTTTGTCCCATGTTTCTTTAGCAGCTTTGCGCTTGCGATCGCAGTTAGCCAATTCCTCTGGACCCGTTTGTCGGGCAAGTCGAATAGCACAGGCAGTTTATGTGTTCCATAAACTCGGTGGCCTGAATATACGACAGAGTTAGTCCGATATCAAGCGAAATATCAGACTAGTTTGATCCGAGATGGAGACAGGCACACAATATGATGGTGAGTTGTAAAATCACCGTCTTCTCTCCACTTTTTCATAGCTTTTTTGGTGGTTTTGTGGTTGGTTCTACACCTTTTGTGTGCTTGGTGCTTTATTTGCATGAGCGCAAGTTTGGCGCGTGAATTGCGTATTGGCGTAATGCCGTCGCGGAGGCTTTCGTAGCGTCCGCATCTTTGGGGACCAGCCGCTCGAGCTCGCAGAGCGACAGAAAATTTGGAGAAGGATTATGTCAACTGAATACAGAATGCTAGGCGATTGCCTACGGCATAAGACTGCGCTGTTCGTTGGAATGGTGCTTCTAGCGATATTTGCATTTGGTTCGGCGGCGCGGGGACAGGAGGCAGGGCAGATTTCGGGAACCGTTACCGACCCTACCGGCGCGGTTGTGCCTAATGCAACCGTCACGGTTAAGAACCTCGGCACAAATGCAGTTCGTACCGTAACCACCAGCGGAACGGGCGCCTACGTTGTCACGGGCCTGCAACCAGCCCAGTATGAAGTGACCGTAACGGGCGCTGGATTTCATCCCTCCACCACTCGGGTTGAGGTCACGGTCGCGGCCAAGGTGACATTGGACGCCAAGCTGTCCGTGACGCAAGAGAACACCTCCGTCGAGGTGACCGCTGAGGGTGGCGCGCAGGCAAACACGCAGACACAGGAACTATCGCAGATCGTGAACGCAACCCAGGTTGCACAGATGCCGAGCCTCACCCGCAATCCATATGATCTGGTGGCGCTTGCGGGCAACGTATCCGCCGGCGATAGCACCAACAGCGGCGATTCGAGAAACGCTTCGAACGGAAACTCACAGAACGCGACTACGCGAGGTGTCGGCTTCAATATCAACGGACAGCGATCCAGCGGCACTGAAATTCTGTTGGATGGCGTTGAAAACATCAGCGCCTTCGCCGATAACGTCGGCGTGTACATTCCGCAGGACGCCACCCAGGAGTTTCGCGTCCAGACCAGTAACTACGAACCCCAGTACGGCCGGGCCTCCGGCGGAATCGTCAATGTGACCACGAAGAGCGGAACCAACGCATTTCACGGCGTTGTCTGGGAGTTCAATCGTCTCTCCGCCTACACGTCGAACACTGTCCTCAATGCTCAGCAGGGTCTTCCCAAGGGCAAGTACACACGCAACCAGTTTGGCTTCGCGGTTGGCGGCCCAATTCTCAAGGACAAGCTGTTCTTCTTCGGCAGCACGGAGTGGATTCGCGTCCGCAGTACCGCGATAAGCATTGCAGCGGTTCCCACGCCCCAGTTCCTCGCCCTTACCGCACCCAACACGCAGGCTTTCTTTGCGCAATACGGTGGCGGAAAGAGCTTCAACTTCACAAATACATACACTGCCGGCCAGCTTGGAATTGCAGGAGTTCCCGCCACCACGCCGGCTTTCGGTACCGTGGCGTATCCCGCCGCAACCAACACCGGCGGCAGTCTTCCGCAAAATACCTACAACGTCGTTGGGCGGTTTGACTACAACCTGAGCGACCGCACCCAGATTTTCTTCCGCTATGCCAACTACAACGAAGCCGATCAGAGCGGATCGGCGTTTGCATCGCCATACAATCAATACAACGTGGCCTCGGCGGACTTCGCCACGGCCTATCTTCTGAGCGCGAACCACGTTTTCAATCCTTACCTGACCGAAACGACCAAGCTCAGCTTCAGCAGATTCAACTCTCCATTGACGTACAACACGAGTCTGCAGAATGTGCCGACGCTGACTGTTTCAACCAATGCGCAGCTGCCGGGAACATCTTTCTTCATTCAGCTGCCTGGCTTTTACGACTTCAACCCCGCGAATGGTGGCCTTCCCTTTGGCGGACCGCAAAACACCATCCAGGTCAATCAGGACCTGAATGTGCAAAAAGGAAAACATTCCATGCAGTTTGGCGCGCAGATCGTGTACATGCAGGCCAATAACGCTTATGGAGCGTACGCGCAGGCGGCAGAGCAGATCGGCACCAACCGGACGAACGGATTGAATGGACTGGTAACCGGAAATCTGTTCCAGTTTTCAGCTGCAGTAAATGCTCAGGGCGCGTTGCCTTGCGTGCTGAACCCATACACTGGCACGTTGGCTCAGACGCCCGCGTGTTCGATTAACCTGCCGGCGATACCGCCGGTCTTTGCGCGGAGCAATCGCTTCCACGACTGGGCGGTATATGCACAGGATTCCTTCAAGCTCACGCCGAGGCTTACGTTCAATTATGGTTTGCGCTATGAGTACTTTGGTGTCCAGCATAACAACCATCAGAATCTGGACTCCAACTTCTACTACGGCTCGGGGAGCTACGTCCAGAGCGTTCGGACCGGCCAGGTATTTACCGCTCCGACCAGTCCTATCGGCTCGCTGTGGAGCCCGTCGTACGGTACTGTCTCGCCGCGTATCGGCTTTGCCCTCGACCTGTTCGGGGACGGCAAGACGTCGTTTCGCGGCGGTTACGGCATCAGTTATGAGCGTAATTTCGGCAATGTAACCTTCAACGTGATTCAGAATCCCCCGGCCTACGCCGTGGTCGTGATCAACAATACGAAGATCACGACTTCGAACCAGGGTCCGCTGGCGGGTGCTTCCGGTAACGTTGCGCTGCCGCCCACCAGTCTGAGGAATGTGGATGAGCATATTCGGACGGCGCAGACGCAGTTCTGGGACGCGGCAATCGATCGGCAACTGGCGCGCAACACACTGGTATCACTCCAGTATGCGGGCGCGCGCGGGCTCCATCTGTATGACATCAAGAATATCAATACGCAGGGCGGCGGGAATGTGCTGCTCGGCGACCCATTGACCGTCGGTGGAAGCGCTCCAACACTGACAAGACTCAACAACCAATACTCCAATATCAATAACCGGGGCTCCAATGGCGACTCGTACTATCAGTCGATCAACGTCCAATTCCAGACTACGAATTACCGCAATACCGGGTTGAGCCTGGTCGCCAATTACACGGTTGCGCATCAACTGGATGATCTGAGCACAACGTTCTCAGAGACGAACAATGCGTTCGGCCTTGGATATTTGCAGCCATTCAATCCGGGATTCGACCGTGGCAGTGGGGACCTTGATATTCGTCAGCGCCTGGTGATCGCGCCGCTGTACCGGACGCCGAAGCTAAGCAACAAATTAATCAATGAGACGGTGGGCGGCTGGCAGGTGACGGGCATCTATACGGTCCGTACCGGTGTGCCATTCTCCTACTTCGACAGCACGAATAATAACAGTGGCTATCAGGTGGCGCGGTATACGCCGGCGGCCGGAGTTATTTCACAGCACACCTTTACGAAGATACCCGCTGGTGTCACTGGCGGGGGCGCGAACAGCTATCACATCGGCAACCTTCCGGCAGCGGTGAGCTTTGGAAATCCAGCGCTTAACCCAAATCCTAAGGTCTTTCCGGATGGAATCTCCGACTGGGGCCCTTTCCCTCCAACCATGGTCGCTCGTAACAGCTTCCGCGGACCGGGAGCGTGGACGTTCGATGCTTCTGTCAGCAAGATCTTTCCAATCCATGAACAGATCAATGTGGAGTTTCGCGCAGAGGGATTCGATCTGCTGAACCATCACAATCTCTTCATTCAGGAATCGCTGGATGACGTTGCCAACGTTGGCCCCGGCGTGCCGGTGCCGATCACGGCGTCCAAGGGCGGTATCGGCCTCTTCGGTGGCGCGAATGACGAGCGTCGCTTCGGGCAGTTTGCCCTGAAGATCAACTTCTAAACAATTGGCAAGCTATAACACTGTGGTGGAGACTTCGGTCTCCACCATTTTTTTGTGCAGGGCCTTCAAATTCGCCTACTGGTGTGGAGGGCCGGGATAGAGCTTCGCGGGTCGCTGCTCAGAGATCAACTCCGCCTATTTGGCTCCAAGTCTGGCGTGAGTCAGGAGGTCCTTGGCTCAGCGGGAACGTGCAATCGCGCGGGAGATGTCCATTTTCATGCAACTTTCGCGGGATTATCTACAGGAATTCATATAAGTTCGATATCGCCTAACTCTCTAAACCTGCTATCTAAGTGGCTTACCTTGTTGAATATTATAGGTATCCTATGATTTTTGGCATTTTTCGGGTTTTGGCCCTACGATTGCCAACCCGTAATCCAACTAACTGATTTGAAAATAAGGAAATTCCCGGGCAAGTCATTTCCCCATTGGCCTCCCACGATCAGTGGAGATTTTTTTTGGAGGCTCGATGCGTCGTATATCCCTGTTTGTTGCCGTCATCACGATGGCTTTGTTTGCAAGCGTCTCTTTCGGTCAGATTACGAGTGGCGACCTGGTCGGCACGGTCAAAGATCCCTCGGGAGCATTCGTCTCGAATGCGAACGTAACGATCACCAATGAGGACACTCATGTTGCGGTTTCGGTCAAGTCCGGGGCCGATGGAGAATTCCGCGCCGGCAACCTGCTTCCCGGCAAGTATGATGTCGCGGTCAGCTCCTCGGGCTTTCAGTCCTACACGCTTCATGGCGTGACGGTGGACATCAACAAGACCGCTACCATCCCGGTGACCCTTTCGGTTGGTGCCAACACCACCGTCGAAGTCTCCGCTGAGGCGGGTGTGGTTCTCGACACCACGAGCACGAACCTCACCACGACATTCTCCACCGAGGAACTGGCGAGCCTGCCTACCGCCACGGTCGGTCTCGGCGTCATCAATACGTCGCTGCTCAGCCCCGGCGTCGCCTCAACCGGCGGTATCGGCATCGGTGTCGGACCTTCGATCGGCGGCCAGCGTCCGCGCAACAACAACTTCACGATTGAGGGAATTGACAACAACAACAAGGCAGTCACCGGTCCGCTCGTCTACGTGCCCAACGACTCCGTCGGCAACTTCACCCTCATCACCAACCAGTTCTCTCCAGAGTTCGGCCACTCGTCGGGCGGTCAATTCAACACCGACGTCATCTCCGGCACCAACCGGTTCCACGGCACTCTTTATGAGTACTTCCAGAATCGCAACCTGAACGCAGCCAGCGGAATCGCCGGCGGCAAGGTCCCCAACCCGCGCTACGATAACAACCGCTACGGCGGTCAGGTTGGCGGGCCGATCTTCAAAGATAAGCTCTTCTTCTTCGGGAACTTTGAGCGCAATACCATCGGCACGGCCGCGAGCTACTATCTTTGCACTCCCACCGCCGCCGGCCTCTCCCAACTCAACAGCTTGGCAGCCAGCTATGGATTCAGCGCCAACAACCTTCAGCAATACGCCAAATACGTGCCTGCGGCCAATGCCTTTGGTGGCGCGCAGGTCACTAGCGCCAACGACAATGCCTGCTTCAACTCTAAGGGACCCCAATCCTTCACCGTCACTGGGGCGCCTGGGTCTACCAACATCCCCCTCGGCAACTATCTGGTTAACACGCCTACCTTCTCCAACTTCGACGCCTTGACGACCAGCATGGACTATACCCTGGGCCCGAAGGACAACATCCGCGGCCGCTACATCTACAACACGCAGGGATCAGAGGACACCGCTGCTAACCTTCCGACCTTCTTCACGACCCAGCCCTTTAGGTTCCATCTCATAGCTCTCTCGGAGTACCACACCTTCACTCCCAACCTCACCAATGAGTTCCGTCTCGGATACAACCGTTATAGCAACACGCTTACCTCAGGCAACTTCTCCTATCCTGGCCTCGATTCCTTCCCCAACCTCCAGTTCTATGATCAGGGCTTTCTCAGCGTCGGACCGGATGGCAACGCCCCTCAGTTCACCATCCAGAACCTCTACCAGGTGACGGACAATATCGGCTGGGTGAAGGGCAAGCACAGCCTGAAGTTCGGTTTCGACGGCCGCAAGTACATCTCGCCACAGGGTTTCACCCAGCGCGCTCGCGGCGACTATCAGTGGTCAAACTCCGACGATTTCTTTCACGATCTCGCACCGGATGTCAACGGTTTCGGGCAGCGTTCGACTGGCAATCATACCTACTATGGCGACCAGACCGCGCTCTATTTCTACGGCAACGACACGTGGCGCATGACGCCGACCATCACCATCAACGCTGGCCTCCGTTGGGAGTTCACCTCGGTCCCGGTCGGCGAGCGTGCCCAGCAGCTCAACAGTGCAGCCTCGTTTCCGGGTCTCGTCAACTTCCACGCTCCCCAGCCAACCTACACCAGCTTCGCGCCGCGCTTCGGCATCAACTGGGCGCCAGACTCGAAGACCTCTATCCGCGCTGGATTCGGCATAGCATACGATGTTCTCTTCGACAACCTGGGAACCCTCTCCTTCCCGCCGCAATATTCGTCCACCAACAATGTTAATGATCCCGGCCAAGCGGCTTACAGCTCCCCGAACTTCCTGAAGAATGGCGGCCTGCCCGCCGGAACAGGATCCGGTACGGT
The DNA here is from genome assembly GCA_025462755.1 of Edaphobacter sp. Classification (GTDB taxonomy): domain Bacteria; phylum Acidobacteriota; class Terriglobia; order Terriglobales; family Acidobacteriaceae; genus Edaphobacter. The sequence continues at coordinate 48,596 of JAOAPF010000447.1, read as the reverse complement.
AACCTTCCCCAACACTCCTGCGGGTCTTGCGTTACAGCGTAAATCTACCTCGGCTCTCCTGCCGGATCAGGTTCTGCCCTACGCCGAGACCTACACTCTGACGATCCAGCGAACGATCGGGTCCGCCTATACCGCTGAGATCGGCTACGTCGGGACCCGCGGCATTCACCTTGCGACCCAGGATCAAATTAACGTCCAGCCCAAAGCCACAACCACGAACCAACTCGGGACCGTGGTCAACGGTTCCACCACGCTCGTCGGAGCCGGTAGCGGCGCGACAACCCTCGCTGCGATCCAGGCTAATTCGCGCATCGTGCCCGCGTGGGCGACCGCCGGCTTTAGCACAACAATCACCTCCTATCAGCCCTACTCTCAGTCGAACTACAACGGTCTGGTTGCCAATCTCACCCGGCGCTTCCAGGGCGGGCTGCAGATGAACCTCTCCTACACCTGGTCGAAGACGATGGACGATGCAACCGCCGAGGTCTTCGCCACCGTGCTCACTCCTCGCCGTCAGCAGAACTCGCAGTGCATCTCGTGCGACTATGGCCGTTCCGCACTCGACCGCACGAACCGCATCACTCTCGAGGCGCTCTGGGATCTGCCCTACTACAAACACTCCAACAGCTTCCTCATGCGCAACGTCGTCGGCAACTGGCAGGTCGCGCCCATCTACACTTATGAGTCGCCTGAGTACGCAACCGTCCTGTCTGGCGTCAACTCCAATCTGAACGGCGATAGCGGCTCCGCGATCTCCCGTGCCATCATCAACCCGAACGGAGTGAAGGGAACCGGCACCGGTTCTGTTCGCCAGATCAATACGGCGTTTGCTTGCGACGCCACTGCGACTTCTGGCCCCACTTTTATTACCGGCAAAGGCGTGGCAAATGGCACTTCAACAGTAGTGACAAGCTGCACGGGCAACACCGTTGGATACACGGCGGGCGCCATCTCCGGGACGACCTTTACTCCTTCCAACGCATACTATGTCCAGGCAGGCCTTGGCACTCTGCCGAACAGCGCACGTAACACGCTTCCCATCCGTCCGATCAACAACTTCGATCTTTCGGCCTTCAAGCGGATTACGGTGAAAGAACACTATTCGTTCCAGTTCGGCGCGCAAGCCTTTAACGTCCTCAACCATCCACAGTACATCCCCGGAACCGTTGACAACGTCAACGCGACCAGCTACACCGCGAGCTACAACTATCAGACCGTCACCAGCTCCGCCTTCAATCACCCTGAGAAGGAGTTCCTCAACAACGCTCGTACAATGCAGCTTTCGGGCAAGATCACCTTCTAACCCAACATCAACCAACCGCAAAAGGGGCGCTCTTCGGAGCGCCCTTTGTGTCGTCTCTCACCCTTCTGTTCCAGCCCTCTGCACAACCAAAAACCCTCTATAATAGAGCTATAAACCATGGCAGACGATCAGAACCCCGAACTACCCCTCACTCCCCCGAATACTCCCGAAAATCCTGACGGACCTCCCGGCAACAACGTCCAGGGCCGTGGCGCCGCCTTCATGCTCTCCATCAACATTGAAGAGGAGATGCGCCGGTCCTATCTCGACTACTCCATGTCAGTTATCATAGGCCGCGCTCTGCCCGATGTCCGCGACGGCCTAAAGCCCGTTCACCGCCGCATCCTCTACGGCATGCAGGAGATGGGCCTCCAGTTCAACAAGAAGTACACCAAGTCCGCCAAGGTCGTCGGCCATGTCATGGGCAACTATCATCCCCACGGCGATTCCGCCATCTACGACACGATGGTTCGCCTCGCCCAACCCTTCAGCCTTCGTTATCTCTTAGTCGATGGCCAGGGCAACTTCGGCTCCGTCGATGGCGACTCCGCCGCGGCGATGCGTTACACCGAATCCCGTCTCACCCGTCTCGCCGGCGAGATGCTCGCTGACATCGACTCCGACACCGTCGACTTCGCGCCTAACTACGACGAGTCCTCCCTTGAGCCCACAGTCCTCCCGGCGCGCATTCCCAACCTCATCATCAACGGCAGCAGCGGCATCGCCGTCGGGATGGCGACCAACATTCCGCCTCACAATCTCACCGAAGTCGCCAACGCCTGCATCGCGCTTCTCTCCAAGGACAAAGCGGAAACCCGCTCCGACCTTGAGCTCTGCCTCGAGCATGTCAAGGGTCCCGACTTTCCCACCGGCGGCTACATTGTGGGCAAGACGAACATTGCCCAGACCTACCGCACTGGCCGCGGCCGTTTCATGATGCGCGCCAAGGCCTCCATCGAAAACATCTCGGGTGGACGCCAGGCCATCATCGTCACGGAGATCCCCTACCAGGTCAACAAGGCCAAGCTCATCGAGCGGATCGCCGAACTGGTCAACGAGGGCGTCATCACCGACATTGCTCGCGACGAGTTCCGCGACGAGTCCGACCGCGACGGCATGCGCATCGTCATCGGCCTCAAGCGCGGAGCCGAGCACCAGATCGTCCTCAATCAGCTCCACAAACACACCCAGATGCAGGAGTCGTTCTCGATGATCTTCCTCGCTGTCCACAATGGCCAGCCGAAGGAACTCCCGTTAGACCAGGCTATCCGCGCCTTCCTCGACCACCGGGTCGAGGTCGTGCGCCGCCGGACGGCGTTCCTCCTTGGCAAGGCTCGTGATCGCGAGCACATCCTTCTCGGTTACCAGATTTCGCTCGATCACCTCGACAACGTCATCAAGATCATTCGGCAATCCGCGTCAAGACCGGATGCTCGCGAAAATCTCTTTGGCTACTTCTCCAGCAAACGCATCAATCTTCGTGGCACGGAACTGCGCGGTATCACGCTGGATCCAAAGAAGTACGGCGTGGACATGACTTTCTCGGCCACCGGCACGTTGATTCTCTCGTACAAGCAGATCGACGCAATCCTGGAACTGCAGCTCTATCGGCTTACACAGCTTTCCATTGACGAGTTGCTCAAAGAACTGGCCGAGGTTCGCGACAATATCACGGAGTTCGAGTCGATCCTTGCTTCACCCGCGAAGCTGCGCAAGGTGATTATCAAGGAGCTTACGGAGATTCGGGATAAGTACGGTGATGCTCGCCGCACGCAAATTATTGACGAGACTACTGAGCTGCAATTGGAAGATCTTATTACGGATGAGCAGGTTGCGGTCACCGTGTCGAATACGGGCTACCTCAAGCGCACACCTATCTCCACTTACCGGCAGCAGAGGCGCGGGGGGACTGGGCGGCTTGGGATGAAGACGCGTGAAGAGGACTTTGTTGCGCAGCTCATTATTGACTCGACTCACGCTTATCTCCTTTGTTTTACTAACACTGGGCGGGTGTACTGGCTTAAGGTGTATGAGGTTCCGGACATTGGGGCGGCGGGGAAGGGCAAGGCTATGGCCTCGCTGGTTGCGCTGCAGCCTGGGGAGAAGGTCGTAACTATCCTTCCTGTCAGGGACTTAGAGGAAGAGAACAAGTACATCCTTTTTGCTACGCGGAATGGCACGGTGAAGAAGACTGCGCTGAAGGACTTCTCGAACGTTATGTCCCGTGGAATCATCGCGATCAACATCGAGAAGGATGATGAGTTGATCACGGCGCGGGTCACGGATGGGCAGCAGGTCATCTTTCTTGCGACTCATGATGGCATGGCTATACGGTTCAATGAACAGGACTTACGGCCGATGGGGCGTCCGGCTACGGGGAACCGCGGGATCTCGCTGCGCAAGGGCGATTATTTGATTGGGGCGGCGGTAACTCCTTCGAATGAGGCGCGGAATAAGCAGCGGCTGGAGCGGGCGGCGCAGAAAGGACTGACGAATCAGGTGGAAGCTGCGATCGACGAAGTTGCAGATTCTGCGTCGGTTACTCCGCTTGAGTTGTCGGGCGATCCTTCGGAGCTGAGCGCGCCGGCGATCTCGGAAGAGACGGCGGCGAAGCTGGAGAAGCTGGACAAGCAGCTTGGGCTTACGCCTTGCCTCATTCTTTCGGTCTCGGAGAGCGGTTATGGCAAGCGGACGGATGTGGATCAGTACCGTCTGCAGTCGCGCGGCGGCAAGGGCGTCATCAACATGAAGGCGACGCCGAAGGTGGGTAAGGTGTCTAGTATCAATCTGGTGGACGAGACCAGCGAGCTGATGGTCATCAGCCAGTTCGGCAAGATCATCCGGATCGACACGAAATCCATCCGGGCTGCGGGGCGCAGCACCCAGGGGGTCAAGCTGCTCGACCTCGAACCGCAGGACAAAGTGGCTGCTGCCGTCGTCATCCCGCCCGAAGAAGCGAAGATCCAACCGGAAGAGGGAACGCTTTTGCAGTAATTTTTTCTGGGGCGGTTTACCCCGTTTTTGCTGGGGGTTTTGGCAAAAACGGGTGTGCAGAACGTGGTTTTTCGATGGTGAATTTGTGGTGGGTTGCTGGTGAAACGCTGGTAAGTTGACGGTCATTTTTCGGGCTCGAAAACACGCCACTTTTTCCGGATTTATTTTTAGGGATTCCCGTTTTGGGAATGTTGTCGCGCTGCCTGTAGTCATCCCCGAAGAGGGAACGCTTCTGGAATAGTGTTGCTTAAGTAAAGGCTTCAGCCGTGCGGTAACCGGCTTACGAGAAAAGAGGAATGGGTTTAGCCTGCGCTCGTTCTTGTCACGAAGGGTGACTATCACATCTTATCGATGATCAGCCGCATCCGCCTGTAACATTCAACAACGTCTCTGTGTTGCTGATTCAGTTCCGGCAGCTCAGAAATGCGCGCAGCAATGAAGCTCGCAGCGCGTTTTACCTCCTGAAGCTGTTCCGCAGTTAATTGGTCGCCGAAAGCGTCAAACCAGTCGCCAACTAACAGTGCAGTCCGGTAGGGATAGTGCAGTCGTTCATTTTTCATTTGTTCGACTATCAATTTCTGCGCATTCCTAAATGCATCCATGGCAGTCAGAGCATTCCCGTCATGAATACTCTTGAGTAACAGATACCGTGCGTAATGATTATCAATCTGGAAAGTGCGAAAATTGTTCCGTTTCGCAAAGGAGTATGCGGATGCGAAGTAAGTACCAGCCCTCGCAAAATCATGATGAAATAAGCAGGCAATCGCATACTGAAGCCAGAAGAGCGGATAGCGACGACATTGCCTCAGTTCTTTCATAGCTTCGTAGTACCGAATCACATACGAGATACCGTCTTCTTCCGGGAAGAAATTCTGAACGTTACCAAAACGAGTGAACGCAGCGAGGATGGCAAAGTATTCACGAGATACTAAGGATGCCTGATCCGCCGCTTTAGTAATCCGTTTCAGGCTTTCCAATACAAGCTCTGGATCGGCTACTCTCTTCAGGATGAAGGCTCCAGTCACAGCGGACCTCAACTTTACTTCATCGGATTCAAAATCGATCAACTCTCGAATGACCGCATTCTGGCGAAATCCGATTGTTAGTGTGCTTTCACCGCATAGGTCCGTTAGGATGTCGCTCGTTGCAGGGTGGTCAATGATAGCCAACACGAGGATGGCGATCAATATCGTATTGAAATTAGTTTCTGCCTGAATAGCGTGGATCAAGCTATCTAGACGATCTCTGATTTGAGGCGCTTTGAACAGCTCGATGAGGATAGCGTGCCATTCCCTCCCGCAATTATTCGAAAGATGTCTGAGCTTTCGATCTTCTGACCAACTAGCCTTGTCTCCCCAAAATCCATATGTGTCCATGAATCGCACGATTTCAAGCAGATCACTATCGATCAGCTTATCTAGCGAGACCTCATTCAATTCACCGAGGTTCAAAAATCCTTGAATGCGTGTAGCCAGTACATCGTTGGTGCTTGCTCGGGCCGCGAGAAGAATAGAAATATTCTTTTTATGGTGCATGCCGATGAAGCGGATCGCTTCTTGCCAATCACCATAGTTGTCGATCACTAGAAGCAGCTTTCCGTCTCTTTTCAAGACTTCATTTAGCTCCTCAAACAGGCCGTCTCGCTGCTTTACCAATTCGACGACTGTGAATCCGGAAGTAGCTGCAATGGCTTTCACCATGTCAAGAAAAACAGTTTTGCCATTGCCTAGTGAGGAATGAATTGCTACCGCCGCGGGAGAAGCTTCTAGAAGATTGAGAACCCGTGCCAGGGCCTTTCGCTGTAAGACATACTTTATCTTTCCACTTACTGAATCGAAGACGAAGCCTTCCGAGAGCCGACCGATCATGAATAGATCAAAGACATCCCTGTCGGCGAACGGAATCCTCGCAGGGATTGGTTGATAGGTTCGAATGCAAATCTCAGGAAGCGACGTTTTGATTTTTGGAGCGTATTCATCTTTTGTGATTTCCGAGAAAAATGCCTCTGCAGTCATCTCAGTATTGAAACCAAATTTCTCGATACGGCGTTTTAGGATGGCCGTCGGTGAAGATCCCACAACAAAAAAGCTTTTCTCGCGAATCGCAGGCTTAGAATTCAGCAACCTCGCAATATCGATATCGTATGTGGAATAACCAACAAAAAACACTGCCTGCGCTGCATCTATATCCTGACGAAGCCGAACGGCCCAGTCTGAATCGGTTAGTGCCGAAGTGAGGTAGCTAGAATCGGTTAGTCTGATTTGCGAAGCGTCGCGTTCAAACCCAAAACCGACCCATTTAAATGGATACAGACTGGTTCCCCATGCAATACCGAAGATACCGGCATATTCGAATTTATCCATCTGACGGTAAATCCACGGTTCTTATACGCCTTCTCGACCACATCATCATAGTTAGTCGTATAAATCTGTCTCCACGGTACAGAAGCCATGAATCTTTCATGTGGGAGCAAATCTATAGCGGAAAACTCTAACATTAGTTCTCCCACCAGTGCGGTTGCCCCATATTGTTCAAGGTAAGCTTCAGACGTATCCATGAGGCCAGTTCCCTCTGGCAGGTCAACCTTGCTGGCAAGGAGATTCGAGAAGCCCTGACCGCTTCGCATTTTTCCAGTCCCCGCGTTGGGTGTATCGCAAGAAAAGCCGGCTCCTAAAAACAGCAACGATCTACCTGCACGCGCCAGCCTCAACGCAGTCTCTAGTTCCATGCCAACTCCTCCATGAATGGTTATGGAGAAGGGTAACAGCAAACCGCATTAGTTTGCCCGCGGGTCGGATAATGACCATATCTGGCCCAAAACAATGCACACGGTTGCATCCTCATCATCTTAGCTTCACCGCTGGTGTCGCCGAGATATCGATGGTCGACCCATTCATAGTGTCATTGTCTTGATCGACGAGTGGTCAGTTGCGCCCACGCGCCAACCCGAAGCATCAGAGAGCCGGGGTGAGGCCGTGGCGGCGCATGACTTCGGCGAGAGCTTTGGGATCGGGCGGGGCTGGCGGTGTAGACGTGGCTGCGGCTTTGGCGACGGCGGCGATTTCGCGGAAGTAATCCGGGCTGAGGATGCCGGGACTGACGATTGCGAGCGTTCTGGAGTTGGCAGAGTGAAGATTGTCGAAGCGGTGGACCGCTCCGCGAGGGATGCAGAGCGCGTCGCCGGGGCCGACTTCGATTTTGCGGCCTTCGAGCGTGAAGGTGAGGACGCCTTCGATGCCGTAGATGGTCTCCTCGTAGGCGTCGTGACTGTGCGCGATGGGCACCTTCGCTCCGGCGGGGACGTCGAGCTCGAAGATGGCGACGGAGCCTCCGGAGTCCTTGCCTTCGACCAGGTAGCGAATCGCCAACTGCCCAATCCTTATCTCTTCGCGTGTGTTCGTCGTCATGTCTGTCAGCAATATTCCCTTTCCTTGGAGAGCATACCTTAGGCACCACTTTCCGCCGGCGGGTGGACCGCATCTGACCGAACCACGGCGGACGGGTGTCCCATCTTGGCGGATGTTTGCACCATCCTTGCACCTACGCCCATTCACCTGCCCCCTATGGGGTATTTCGCTCTGAAGCGATAAGCGTAGTGTGTTTCCTGAGAGTTCAGGTTTGATTGGCCATTCCTGCGTGCTGACGCAGAACAGCTAAGACCAAGGGGGCAGCATGATTATGTTCGCTGTGGGAGTTCTGATTACAGTGATTCTTCTCGTTGGTTTTGGCTTCCTCTCGACCGCCTCGAACGGATGGTTCTTCAAACATCGGAAACCACACGATACCTTGACGTCAACAGACAAGAACAATTGATATCGCGCATCTGCCGTTAGCTCGCATGGCTATTCAGAGTCATCCGGAGTCTCTCCAGAGCGTAAACTCGGGTGCGCGATCTCGGCCCCGTTTTTTGGCCGGGGCAGGGTTCGTGCTCGGGCGCGAGTTTTCCTCCGCTAGCGGTGATCGAATCGGCCTATAATTCCGGGCCATAGAAAGGGGGACTCACTATGTCCTCACCGAACATGCAACCCAATGAGTCTTCACGCAACATGCAATCAACTGAGTCTTCGCGTAACACGCAACGCGCTGAGTCTTCACGTGACATGCAACCCACAGACAACAAGCAGATCGTGCAGAGATTCATGGACGAGTGTTGGAGCCGGGGAAACCTGAACGCTGTCTCGGAGCTCGTCGCAAACGATTGCCGCTACCACGACCCTGTGTTTCCTTCTCTTACTTCGGGAGCGGAGAACATCAAAAACCACATACAGAACTGCCGGAACGGCTTCCCCGACCTGACGTTCACGATTGACGACACTATCGCCGAACGGAACGAGGTCGTGGTGCACTGGACAGGGACGGGCACCCACAAGGGCCAGTTCCTCGGCATGCCACCGACTAACAAAAAAGCCACCGTCGACGGCATTTCTATCAACCGCCTCGAGGGTTCAAAGATCGCAGAGGTATGGTCGACCTGGAACCTGATGACGATGATGGAGCAGCTGGGAATTGCCATGGCGCCCGAGGGCCAATCAAACGCAACTCAAGGGCAATCAGGCGCAATTCAAGGCCAATCAGGCGCAAATAGAGACGAAATTCGGTGATACTCACAGGGGCCCGCCAGTTGTCTGCGGAGGAACGGGCTCCCGCTATTGCTGGCGGGGATGCTATTGTGGTTTCGGCTCAATGAGGTGAAGCATGGCCGACACCAGCACACTGCGTCTCCGCATCTTCGATGGCACGCGGCAACTTTTTTTCAAGCCTGCTAAATTTCTGGTGAAGATTGTCGATGGCAAGCAGACGCAGCACGTCTGGGCTTACTACACGCAAAACGAGATTATCTTCAACGGGCTGCCGTTCTATGACAACCTGTTCGATAACTACACCGTCGTGGTCTTCTGCGAGGGGTACAAGCAGGCAGGCTACCAGCCGGTGAAGCTGTCGAACTCGTATACGAGGACGCTGGATATCATGCTGATAGCGAACGACCCGGGGTTCAGCTTTGTCGCGGCGCGATGGGACACGGCGAAGGTGGAGTATCCCTTTTTGGCTGCGGGCACGGACAACGCTGCCGGGGAGCAGCGCTACGATACTCTGCTGGAAGCGGAAGAGCCTCTCGCGTGTCTTTTGAACTTGTGCGAGGCGATGAGCGATATTGCGCTGCCTCAGGGAACGCCTCTGGACTATATCAAGCAGATCCGCTGGGACGCTCCGTATGCTCCGGCGCAGGATCGGTTTTTTGCGTGGTGCGATGTGGGGCTTATCGATCAGGTGAAGGCGGCAGCGGCTGCGGGGAAGTTCGCGGTGGAACACGCTCCGGGACTGTTTCATCCTGGGGCTACGGCGAGCTGGAAGCAGATTCAGTTCGGCGAGGCTAATGTGCAGCTGACGTTTCACGAAGGCGATAAGCTCACGGTCGGCGGCGTGGATTGCGTGATGGTCGAACCGGACATCGACTACTACCGCGACCTGGCGGCTCACACGATTCTTGAAGTTTTCCCCAACGGGCTGACCCACACGCTGACCGATCCGACTGAGGTGTACGTGCTGCGCTGGATTGCTGGGAGAACGGCCGGGATTCCGGAGTTTGCACCCTTGTACACCATCACTTAGGCGGGTGGCGTTCGCGTTGGGGAGCAAAGGTCTACAATTCCCCCATACCCCTTCTAGACGCTCCGGAGAACAGGAGAACGCGAATGACCAACAAGGATCCGACAGCACCTGGTTTCAAGCAGAAGGCCGCGCACGAACTTGAGGACTTCGCCTGGATATCCCTGTATCTGGGATTTTTTTTCTGTGCGCTTTCGACTTATTCCATGCTGCTCTTGAAAAAGTACGAGATCAACTATCTGAATTACACGTTCTCGATTATCAATGCACTGATCATCGCGAAGATTATTCTCATTGGAGAGTGGGCGCACCTCGGAAGGAAAGGCGAAGGCAAACCGCTGTACCTGGCGGTGTTCTACAAGTCAATTGTGTTTGGCCTGCTCGTCTTCGCCTTCCACTTCGTTGAGGAGTTCGTCAAACGCCTGATTCACGGCCTGCCTTCTGGAACTGTCGTGCACGACATCGAGATAAACGATTTGCTGGGCCGGTCGCTCGTGGTCTTCTGCGCGTTCGTTCCTCTCTTTGCGTTCAGGGAGCTTGGGCGAGTGATGGGTGACCATAAACTTCGTTCGCTGTTTTTGAAATCCGGGGCGGTGGAGAGTCGGAGCGTTCCTGGTCGTGCAGCTCAGGTATGAACGAAGGCTGGAACGCCCGTCAGTTGGCTGGCTGATCGGATACTTTCCACCACAGGTAGCTGTCTTTTGGCTAGCGATTCAAATCGTGAATCGTCTCGCCTGCCGCGTGCCCGACCTTTCCCGCGGCATCTTTCACGTTCCCGATGACTCGATCCGCCGCGCCTTCGTCGGCCAGCTGGTCGTTGCCGGTAAATTGGCCTATACCCTCTTTGATCGCGCCTGCTACCGATCCCACTTTGCCCTCGGCTTGTCTCCTGGTGCCCCAGTTGAAGGTCTTGCGGGCTGCGCGTTCCACCCCGTTGTAACCGGTCGCATAGTCCGGTTCTGAATCGTTGAACAGCAGAATCGTCACACCAACACCGATTCCCACCCCAGCAATAATCCACGGAAGAGCTTTCATTTTCAAACCTCCAGAAATGTAGGATGCAATCCAGGGCATTCGGGTTAAACTCCCACCCATGAGGCCAATCCTGATCCTTACTCTGCTCGCCGCGAGCGTGACACCGGTCCCTGCCCAACAGACGACAGCTGCGAAAGACATCGACTCCGAGCCGGACTTCATCTTCATCCAGGAGATCGGGATGTGGAAGGCGCTGCAATCTCACGATCTGGGCGCCTTCGCGTCACTTCTGTTGCCGGACTATATCGAGGTTGAGAAAACTATCCAGACTCGCGAACAGCTTATGGCAAATCTCAACACGTGTACCATCGTGAGCTTCAAGTTACGCAACCATCAGACCCGGATGCTGTCAGCAGACGCCGCCGTGATCGCCTATAGCGGCTCGAGCGAGATCACTTGCGGCGAGTCGCACATCGCAAGCAACTACAACGCAACGACTACCTGGGTGCGGCGCGGCGGCAAATGGCTGGTCCAACTCCATACGGAAATTCCCATCAAACCCTAGTTCGCAGGATATTTGCGGCGGCAACACGCGTCACTGCAGCCAACCTTAGCCGGGCCGGGTGCCTAGCCGATTATGATTTCCCGGTTGATTTGTCTATGTCTCTCAGTGCCTTGTCTTTCTTCAGAGGAGGCACCTTCACGGCAGCAAATTGTCAATGCCAGCGCTGTGGCCTGAGCACAACGTGCGCCAAGGTTCCCGCATCTACGCAACGAGGGGGAAACTATGGACCCAAAAATCGTGACCGCAATTATCGTCGTCGTCGCAGTTCTGGCCGTTGTTGCTTTCTTTCTCGTCAGCAAGCGCCGCAAGACCGAACACCTGAAGCAACAGTTCGGTTCCGAATATGATCGCCTCGTGCATCAGCATGGAGACCCGCAGCGCGCCGAAACGGTGCTTGCCGCAAGGGAGAAGCGTGTGTCCCACTTCGAACTTCGCAGCCTGCCTCCGACGGAGCGAGAACGATATGTGCAGCAATGGACGTTCGTGCAGAAGAAGTTTGTGGACGATCCAAAAGGTGCAGTGAACGAAGCGGACAGGCTCGTCACGGAAGTCATGAACGCACGCGGCTATCCCATGAGCGAGTTCAATCAACGCGCTGATGATATTTCGGTCCATTATCCCAGTGCGGTCGGTAACTATCGTGCCGCTCACGACATTGTTGTGCGTCATGGCAGGGGCCAAGCAAGTACTGAGGACCTTCGGAAGGCGATGGTGCACTTCCGTTCCCTGTTCGATGAACTGCTTGGTGAGCCAGGCGTAACCCACAAGGAGGTAGCATGATCGGCGAAATTCGAGATGAACCAAAACTGACCACCGCAGAGATCGCGAATCCTGCAACACCCAGGTCGCAGTTTCAAAATACGGGATCCTCTACCGGTACGGAAGCAATCGAGGAGCGACGTGATCTCGAGGCGAATCGCGATCGCGAAACAGCAAGTGATGCGACCGGCACGCGCACGGTCGAAGGAACACGTGACATCGTGCCGGATCAAAAGCTTCAGAACGATCGGCCCGGACAGCTCTTTCCTGACAACGAACTCAATGAATTTCGTGGACGGTGGGACAAGGTGCAGATCGGCTTTGTCGATGAGCCGCGCGCGGCGGTGGAGCAGGCCGATGGCCTGGTCGCTACCATCGTGAAACGCATCGCGGAGCAGTTTGCCGCGGAGCGGGCTGAGCTGGAACATCAGTGGGACCGGGGAGACAACGTCTCCACCGAAGATTTGCGACAAGCTTTGCGGCGCTATCGTTCGTTCTTCGATCGCCTGCTTGCTTTTTGAGTTTCCCCCTTTCTCTCTGACTGCCTTGCCCATCTTAGCGACGTTGCTAAGATGGGCCATTTTCTTGCTGCGCCAACTGTGTGTCGAGGATGTCTCGCGCGGGGAGACAAAACTGATGCGATTAAATGACGCGGCAATGACAATTCTCTGACAACACCACACAGGCGAACTCGTTACTCTTCAACCTCAAGAACATTTGAGGCCAACTTTCTGCGCGCCAGAGGCAGGAAGAGAAGAGTGAGTCCACTATGCCAGACGCGTCAGGCTATTCCGAGTTTTCAACTCCCACCAACATTTCGACGCAGAGACAATCCCGTCGCCGCCATCTCGTAGTCGGATCTCTGCTGGCAATCGCGATCCCTGCGGCAGCCCAGACAGCGGGCACCTACACGGTCACTAACCTGATCTCCGACGGTTCGGTCCCCGCCACCATCACCGACGCGAATTTCATCAATCCATGGGGTGTCACGAACGCCACCTTCTGGATCAACACCCAAGGGACCGGCTTTGACTACGTTGTCTCGCCCACCAACTTCCCGCCGTTCACCCCGCCAGCTACCCCGGCGATTGCATTCAAGATCAGCATCCCCGCGGCCAGCGGCGGCACTACTGCTACGGGCTCACCTACGGGCGCCGCCTCGACCGGCGCCGCTACCGGTTTCCTGCTTCCCAACGGCACCAAGGCGACCTTCCTTTTTGCCTCGCTCGATGGCGTCATCACGGGCTGGAACAACAAGCTCGGCACTGCGGGCGCGGTCGCACAAGTCGCGATCAACAACAGCGCCGCCGGTGCGGTCTATACCGATCTGGCTCTCGCGACCAACACCAACGGCACCTACATCCTTGCGGCGAACTTCGGCAAAGGCGCCACGATCGAGGTCTACGACAGCAACTTCGCTGCCGCGAAACTCGCCGGCTCGTTCACGGATACCACGCTGCCTGCGGGATACGTCCCGTACTCGGTCCATGTCATCGGAACGCAGGTCTTTGTCACCTACGCGCTCCGTGCGACGACAGGCGGACCCACGATCGCTCCCGGCGACGGCATGGTGAATGTCTTCGACACGAATGGCAACTTCGTTGCTCACGCTATCACGCCGGGCGGCAACCTCAACGCGCCGTGGGGATTGGCTATTGCTCCCACAACCTTCGGCATCTTTGGCGGAGATCTGCTCGTCGGCAACTTCGGCGACGGCATCATCAATGCCTACGATCCTAAAACCTTCGCCTACGTCGGTCAGTTAGCCGATGGCACCGGCAAGACGCTCGTCTACGCGAGTCTGTGGGAGCTCTTCTTCGGGCTCACCGCACCCTCTCCAACCAATGGTGGCAATCTCAACACGCTCTACTTCGCAGCAGGATTGACCGGAGAAAAACACGGGCTGCTCGCCTCGATCAACACCAACCCCTCGGCCACCGGTGCAGCGACCTTCGGCTTCAGCGCATCAGGCTCTACCGCCACCGTTCCCGCTGGATCATCGGCCACTTTCATTATCAGCGCCGTGCCGACCAACAATTTCAGCGGCGCTGTATCCCTGGCCTGTACGGGTCTGCCACAGGCGGCGACCTGCAGCTTCTCGCCCACATCATTGGCTGTGACCGCCGGCGCACCGGCCACGACCACTCTTACCATCGGCACTGTAAAAAAGATCGCGTGCGTGCGGCCCTTTACGATTCACGGAAGCTCGATAGACAAAATCGCCGTCGCCCTATTCCTCCCCTTCGGGGCTCTCCTACTTTTCCCTCGGCGCCGATCACTCATCCAGCAACGCTCGATCCGTCTGCTCGGTCTGTTCGGCGTCCTCATCCTGTCGGCCGGCTTTATTACGGGCTGTTCCAGCACGAGCGATGTGTTCGTGCCATCCACGCCGGCGGGAACGTCGGCAATCACCGTCAAAGCCACCTCCGGCACGATCACGCAGACCACAGTGGTCAACCTCACGGTGCAATGATTCGTAAAAGCTGCGAATAGGATTCACTCAGTAACCTGGTGTTCTCTTTTACGAAAAAATGTGAATGAGACTCCTGGAAGGCCCATTCATCCAGCAAAAAAGGTGAATGGGCCTCGCTATCAGCGACCCATACAATAGCAAGTCCTCCAACACCATCGCTCTAACTCCTGTCTTTGTACCGCCTGTGATGCTCTATGCAAATGGTTGCATGCAAGTCCCGTTACAACAGTCGCAACTCTTCGCCTGTCCGGACTTAGTCATCCAAAATTCAATTGACATCTCTCCTGTCAGGTTATAAACAACCTCCCAGGCACTTCGTTTGGGACATTAAAGGAGAATGACTATGCAGCTACCCCGCCTGCTTGTAAGTCCAGTGTCCGCACTTCTTCTCGCTGCCTGCGCGGTCACCACCTCTGCGCTGGCGCACGCCGACACGATCGCATGGGCCAATTGGTCCACCGCCACCCCCGGTAACCCAGGCTCCGCTTCCGGCACTGTCGGCAGCATCAACGTTACCTACTCGGGCCAGACGAGTGGCCTCACCAACGTCCCCAGCTGGACGCCGGCATCGACCTTTACTGGCGGCCTTGTCGGTAACGCGCCCCCGCATACGCCCACCATTCAAATCGAGGGAGGATCGTCCCTCACCGAAACCATTTCCTTCTCCTCGATCGTCGTCGATCCCATCTTCGCGATCTGGAGCCTCGGTACGCCCACAATCCCTGCCTCTTTTGACTTTTCCTCGAAGAGCGGCCAACCGTTCAACCTTCTCGGCGGTGGTCCGTCGGCCGAGTTCAATGGCAGCGCTCTGACCTCCCTCGGCTCAGTCGTTCGCGGCACTGAGGGCAATGGTCTCGTCCAGTTCAATGGCTCCTTCGACACCATCACGTTTACCACGCCCAACTTCGAGTTCTACTACGCGTTCACTGTCGGCTACGACGCGACTCTCACGGGTGGCGGGCCAACTCCCGGCCCGGTGCCCGAACCCGCGACGCTCTCGCTGTTCGGCCTGGGCATTGCTGCGCTGCCGTTGCTTCGGAGATCGCTCTCTCGACGTTCGTAAATCACGATGAAACCGGAATGCCCCATCGCCGCCCGTGAACAGCGGATCCACGATGGGGCATTCGCACGTAGGGCAAGACTCCATTTTCAGACCTTCTGTTTGTTTTCGGTTCTGTAGAGCCTCGTAGTCTGTATGCTTACGTTGCGCGATAAACCGGTTGCGCAACAACTGCCAGCTAAGGAGAACGATGACGCCATGCGAATCAAACCCCTCCTCCTGACCCTTCTTCTTTCCCCGGTCGCCGTTGCACAGGCACCCAAGCCGGCCGGGCCGCCTCCAACGTTGAAGTCTGTGCTGCTCGCCCAACTCCGCTCGACCCACAACAAAGCCGAGTGGTTCGTTCCGGTGAACACCGCCGTTGCCGGCATGACGCCCGAGCAGGCCCGCTGGATCCCTAAATCCGAAGGCCCCAATAATCCCGCCCCCGAAGATCACTCGGTCGGCATGATTGCCTACCACCTCCTCTACTGGAACAGCGCAACGCTGGCGAAGCTCAAAGGCGAAAAGGTTCCCACGACCTCCGACAATACCGAAACCTTCAATAAATTCGACGCCACCAACTGGCCCGAGACGATCAAGAAACTCGACGAGAATCTCACGGCAATAGAGCAGCTCGTGGAAGGCGCCGATGACGCAAAGATTGCGGCGATCGCCCACACGATCGCTAATATTGGCGCGCACAACGCGTACCACACAGGTCAGATCATCATGATCCGCAAGCTTCAGGGTTCATGGGATCCGAAAAAAGGCGTGAGCTGAGTCATTTCGTCCGCAGCTCTTGGAGCTCCTGATCCAACATCGCCGCCAGATCCTTAGCGAGGCCGGGCCCCTTCGCGTTGGAATACGTCCCCAGGGTTCCCTTCAACTCCACATCCGTCTTCCTGCCACCGATCTCCTCGCTGCACGGAGTCGCCGTCAGATAAGAAGCTGTAAATCCGATCGTACGCTTGTTGACGGTCTGTTCCTGGACCACGACATGTAGCGCGCGGTCCGCAGTTGACGCCGAGTCCACCACGTCCACCGCGTTGAGGGATGCCACTGCCTGACGAATCGCCGCGGCAATCGCTCCCGTAGGATCGTCCCCCGCCACGGTCACGAGCACCTTGACCCTTCCCGCCGGTATCGCCCCGCTCGCCGGACAGGTGAGCAAACCCTTTCTCGGATCGGGCCGCGCAGAAATGAGGAGCGCGGTGAGCTGCGCCGGGGTCAGCTTGTTCAGTCCCTCCGCATTGAAGTTCTCCGCCGTTACCCCGAGCGTCTTTTGCACGTCCGGGGACCACACCGCCATTCCCGGTTTCACCGCAGTCTTCGACTTCGGCTTGGTTGCCGTCGGCTGCGTTGTCGCTTGCTGCGCGAGCCCTACTTGTCCGGACATCACTACTCCAGCCACCACGACACCGGAAACTTGCCATAACAACGCGATTCGTCTCACAACACCTCCTGCACAACTGATAGTACTAAGACGCAGAAACCGCGCCGGAGCCTCCACAAAGCTCCCGATTTCGACACGCCAAAAAGCTCAACTGCAAAACGGTGGAAATAAAAGGGTTTCTTTGCAGCATATTTCCTCAGGAATGGAAGGCGTACTCTCGAATTTTCTTACCCCAAAAAACCGCATCTAATCTGAGATGAGCAGGTTTAGAAAAGCGGTTTTCATAATTCCCCTCCTGGTCGCGACCAGCTTTGTTCCTGTGGCCGCGCAGAACCACCATAACAACGACAACGCTTACTACAACGGCATGCGCAACGGCGCCCGCGGTGGCGACTACTACAGCAATCGCGACCCCCGTTACAACAACAACTACAACCCACGCCGCGACAACAATCCCGGTTACCACAATGATAATCGCCAAGGCGGCATCGGCCCCGGTAAGGGAGCCCTTATCGGCGGAGCCGGCGGCGCGGCACTCGGCGCGCTGTTTGGGGGCGGCCTCAAAGGCACGGTCATCGGCGGAGCTGCCGGAGCCGGCATCGGCGCAGTGATAGGCCAATCTGCCCAAAACAAACGCAACAAAGACAACTACTACCGTCGGAACCCCTACTAACCCTAAAGGAACGACCACATGCGCTCAGTCAATAAAATCGCCCTTTGCCTCACTCTCGCTGCCGCTACTCTAACCGCGACCGCACAGCAGCAGCCGAAGTCTCCCGTCACCGTCATCACTCCACCAGCGGACTCCAACGAGCCCCACAATTGGACGACCGAACAGATCCTCACCTGCACCGTCTCCGCCTGCTGGCAACTCTCCGGCAAAAACGAAGAAAACTTCTTCGATATCGTCCAGGAACTCGCCGAAATCTCGGCCCACACTCGCGGCCTCAGTCTCCCCGACGACGCCGCGACTGGCCAACGCGCTGGTGAATACATCAAGGCCAAAGCCCGCAGCGATCACGGCCAGCTGCTCTATGCCATCGTTGACGCTTCGATCCGTAAAGTAGGTACCCCAAACACCGCAGCCGGAACCAAGTAATTCCAGTGCACACGGAGGAGGGCATGACGCTACCATAGCGTCATGCGTCCCCTCCTCCTTCTTTTTGCGCTTGCTACATATTCCTCTGCTCAAACCGCGGCACCCACCCCTGCGCCGATCGAAATCGTCAATCTCGAGCAGCACCTCTGGACCACCATGGCCGAAGGCGACTTCGCCACCGTGCGCCGTCTCTTCGCGAAAGATTTCATCGAAGTGGATGAACGCATCCAGGCGGTCGATGCTCTGCTGGTTAACCTGAAACATTGCAAAATCGAGTCGTACGAACTCCGCGATCTCCAGGTTCGCATCCTCTCACCCGACTCCGCCCTCACCGCGTATCACGTCGTCAATACCTTCAACTGCGGCACGGAGGACAAACCCCAGCGAAAGAACTACGACAACAACTCAACCACGGTGTGGGCCCGCCAACCCGGCACCACGAAGTGGCTGGTTCAGGCGCACACCGAAACTCCTGCAAAGAGCTGAAGCAATCCCTCCCTTGAGTGGAAAAATCCCCCAGCTTCAAATACAGTCAAGGCTTCTCCGGAAAAGAGGTCTCGATGTTCCTCCCTCAAAGGCTCTCTGCGCGAATCGTTGCAGGTGCAGCGCTCCTTCTGGCCGCCAACGGATGCGTAAACCTGGACGACGCAGCCGGCCTCTCGCAGCTCTCCGACGAAGCCAGAGTCTCTCTCCCCAGAGTCTCCAACGACGTTGCCGAAACCTGCGCACGCCAAAACACACTCTTCGAGAACACGCCGCAGGCAGAGCGTCCCCCGGCCCAACAAGCCCAGGACTGCAAGCCGTATCAGGAGATAGCGGACCACCTCGCAAATGACGAGAGCATTCTGGCGGACTACTTCGATGCCCTCGGCAAGCTAGCCTCCAACGAGCCCATGGGCTACGACGCCAGGATCGAAAAAAATGTAACTGCTACAGGAGCGAATTCCAGTTTATCGGCAAATACGGCCTCCGCTGGCAATGCCGCGCAGAGTATCCTCAAATCTCTCGCTGATGCAGCCAGTAGAGGCTATCGGGAAAAACAGCTCGGGCAGCTCATCCAGCAGAACGATCCGGCCATCCAGGCCCTCACGC
The DNA here is from genome assembly GCA_025462755.1 of Edaphobacter sp. Taxonomy (GTDB): domain Bacteria; phylum Acidobacteriota; class Terriglobia; order Terriglobales; family Acidobacteriaceae; genus Edaphobacter. The sequence continues at coordinate 29,294 of JAOAPF010000447.1, read as the reverse complement.
AGGCGCTCAAGAAAGTGATCACCGTGGACTACGCGCTGCTGCTCTCCAATGAAGAGCTTAGCCTGGACAACTTCTATAAAGGGCCAATGGCGAGCGCGCAACCCACCGAACGGCTTACCCTCATCCTGGTGCAGCGCCAATACGCGCACGACAAATTAGCGATGCAATCCCGCAAAGATAACATCGCCGCCTACGGCAAAGTCATGGATGACATCTCCGCGCTACATGCCAAGCTGAAGCAGCAAGCAGCAGGGAAGGCAGGCGTCGTTGAGATATGCAAACAGGTCAGGCCCCTTGCCCTATCGCTGAAGGCGGCACTCTCCGAGATTCAATCGAGGTCGAACTAACCATGAAGACGCCAACCCCTGCCATCAAGACGCCAGCTCCTGCCATGAAGACGCCAGCTTCTGCCACGAAGACGCCACCTCCCGTCCCGCCGGTTACCACAGCTCTCTCTGACGACCAGATGCAAAAGCTGGCCCAATCGTTTCACGACATCGCCGTGGAGATCGGACAGGTTCGCCTGAACGGCATTGCCGCGGGGAGCAAGCTCACCGACCCGGCGATCGTTCAGCTGCAGGGCTACGTCTACTCCCTGATGAACGTTGCCACGAGCTTCGCGATTCAAGACGCAAACATCACGTTGGCCAATGCAGATCAGTCCGTAGCTCAAATCGCTCTCGCGACGAAAGCTGCAGATCACGCGCTCGACAGACTCCAGAGGATCGACAAGGCTGTGAGCATCGCCTCGTCTGTCATTGTTCTGGCGATGGCGATCTCCACCAAAGACCCAGGCCAGATCGAGAGTGCGGCGCATTCCGTCGCGATAGCCGCGGGGTTGGATGTATAGGGCGGATAAGGAGGATGCGGGGTGACTCGGCCGCATCCTCACTTTTTATTTTTTGTGATAGTTGGGATACGGAGGCTTCGCCGTTTCCTGCACCGGATGCTGCGCGAGCTCCTGCATCGCTACACTTACCGCCTTTTCCAACTGCGGATCGTGCCCTTCGCTCACCGCCTTCGGATCCTGCTCGACCACTACATCGGGGTCCGTGCCATGGTTCTCAATCTGCCACTTGCCTTCCGGCGAGAAGTAGCCAAAGCTCGGCGACGTTACGTTGCCTCCGTCCATCAGCACCGGAATCGCTCCGATACCGACCAGGCCACCCCATGTACGCTTGCCAATCAAGGTGCCGACCTTCTCCTGATGAAAGAGCCATGGCATCGCATCGCCGCCCGAGCCGGCGACCTCATTGACGATCATCACCTTGGGTCCAGGGATCGACGCGTTCACCGTCTTCTGCGTCGCGCCATAGCGATACGCCCAATATCCGACCGTCTTCCGTTGCATCGCTTCAATGATGTAGTCGGCCATCTGGCCGCCGCCGTTGAAGCGCTCGTCGATCACTGCACCCTGCTTGTCCAGTTGAGAGAAGTAGAAGCGGTTGAAGTTGGTGAATCCGCCGGCCCCGGTATCCGGTAGATAGACATACGCCAGCTTTCCGCCAGAGAGCTTATCTACCTTGCGCTGGTTGTCTGCGATCCACTCGCTGTTGCGCAGAGCGGCCTCGCTGCGAATCGGAATTAGAGTGATGTCCCGCCCGTTGCTGCCGTTAGCTGAGGCAACGTGCAGCGTGATCGCATGGCCTGCTGTCCCTTCGAGCAGCCGCTGGATATCGTCGTCGGCCTTCACCTCTGCGCCGCCGATAGCCAGGATGCAGTCGCCCGTGTGCACGTTTAATCCAGGTTCAGCTAATGGAGCCTTCTCCTCCGGATTCCAGATGCCTCCGACAAGAATTTTAGCGAGGCAGTAGTGGCCATTTTCGATGGTGTAGTCGGCGCCCAGTAGTCCGCCTGGAACCCGCTTCGCCTCTGGAATTGCTCCACCGGTGCCGCGCAGATGTCCGACGGAGAAGCCGCTAAGCATCTCCTGGAAGATGTAGTTGAGGTCGCTGCGTGAGGCGATCGACTGCACATATGGTTCAAGCCGCTTCTCCTCCTCCACGGTATTCACGCCATGAAAGTTGGGATCGTAGAAGTACGAGCGCTCGACTCTCCACACCTCGTGGTACATCTGATTCCACTCGGCTGTGGGATCGATGCGCACCTGGAGATCGGCGAGCGACACTGTGCCTTCGCCGGGTTTGATTGGGGCATTCGCGGGAACGATGACGTAAGTTGGAGGAGCAGGGCCAGCGGCCGCACCGCGAACTGAGCCCATACCTTCAGGCATCAGTGCCAGCAGCATTTTTTCGCCATCGGTAGAAAGATCGAAGCTTGCTACTCGGTCGGCCAATTTTTCTGTTTTGCGTGTGTCGAAGACAAACCGGCTCAGCGTAGCTGCGCGCTCTGCGAATCGATTTCCGCCTGCAGCCTGACGGAAGTACAGTGTGCCCGGCTTGCCCGCGACCAGTTCCAGATAATCGCCAGCCGGTAGCGGCAGTGCGACGATGCGGTTCTCGATTCCTCCAAGATCGATCTTCACAGGCTTGGGGGGAGTTGGAGTCTTGGCAGCTGCGGGGTGCGGCTTCTCTCCCTCCTTTGCGTCGGCGGCTGGTGTTGCGTCGGTGTTCTCCTTCGCCTTCTCGTGCGCCTCGGCGGGAGTTTTTTCGTCGTCGCTCTCTGGCGCAATCGGCGAAGCCTGGTCTGCAGCTAATACAACTGCGTAGATATTGCGCGACAGCGAAAGCAGATCGCTTGTCATATCGAGACCTGCGGTGGCTCCTCCAGTGTTCGTACTCGCGGTGAAGTACAGGTACTTCCCGTTACGATCGAAGGTGGGGAAACGCGAATCGGCTGAGTCCGCAGCAAACCGGGTCGACTTGCCAGTCTCCACCGAATACAGAAACAGCGCATGCAGATGGTTCGCGACAATCTGAGAGTAAGCAATCCACTTTGAGTCCGGCGACCAGGCGATGTCGCGCTTGTCTGTCTGGAAGTAGTCATCTTCGCCCACATGGGTGAGCTTGCCAGTGCCGGTGTCGAGCATCCACAGCTTCAGCCGGTTATCGCGGAACGCCAGGAGCTTCGAGTCGGGGGCCCACGCCGGATCGAAATAATACGCAGGCTCCTTCGCGAGCGGAAACTTCTTCACCTCTCCGCTCCCCGTCTGGCTCGAGACATGGACCGCGTATAACCCGGACTCATCGGAGAAATAAGCAAGCGACTGCCCATCGGGCGACCATGCAGGACTCCGTTCCATCACGCCGGGGGTATTCGTAATATCGCGCGTCGGCCCCTTCTTCGCGGGGACCGTCAGGATCTCGCCATGCGCTTCAAAGACGGCGCGCAAGCCAGTGGGTGAGATGCCGGCATGATCTATCTGCGTACTCACGTTCTCGATGCGCGCCCTCACCTCGGGCAGATCGCCCGTCACATCGATCGGCACCATGTGCGATTGACCGCTGGCGGTGTCGTAGAGATAGATTTCGCCTAGCTGGTCGTACACCAGACCACTGGGGCCGCCGGACAATGAGTGAATGTCCGGCTTGCCCGCGTTCTTCAGGCACTCGGTCACTGCCTTCGTCGCTGGGTCATATTTGTACAGCGTCATCGGGCCATTACGATCGGAGAGAAAGTAAATCATCTTTCCGACCCACACAGGATTGAGGTCCGACGCCGGTTCATGCGGAATCTCCGTGCTCGCAAGATCCTTCAGGCCGGTGATCCGGATCGTACTGGCGCGGCCGCCGCGGTAGTTTCCCCAGGCAACATACCGGTTGTAGTCGAAACTGAACGAAGGTCCGAGTGGCGAGTACGCTATGCTTGCGCCGTCGCTGGAGATCTGTCCTTCGAACGCCATCGGCAGCGGCAACGCCTTCGCAAATCCGCCTGCTGCGGGGACTGCATACAACTGTGTGTACCGGCTGCTCGCCTGGCGGTCTGAACGAAAGACGATCTGCTTTCCATCCGGCGACCAGCCTACCGCTGTGTCGAGTGAGGGATGGTAGGTCACACGATGCGGCACGCCACCTGTAGCCGGAATGGTAAACACATCGGTGTTGCCGTCGTACTCGCCCGTAAACGCTATGGTGCTTCCGTCCGGCGAGAATATTGGCGAGGTCTCAATTCCCACGCCAACTGTCAGCCGTGTGGCATGACCTCCCTTGCGATCCACGCTCCAGAGGTCGCCCGCATAGTTGAACACAATCTGTGTCTGGCTCAATGCCGGACGCTGTAGCAGATGAGGTTTCTCGCTGGAGGGAGCGGCCACACACACGGTAGCCAGGCCTGCGATGATCAGAGGAAGAAATCGGGTGCAAAAGTGGCCGGTAGACGAAGCGACGCGCAAATTAGTTCTCCGCACTGCAAAGATTAATAGGTGCAGCCATCGTACATGCCGGGCCATGGGTCGAAAATCAAACAGCTGGAAGCGGGGAAGACGATGGAATCCGCGGGTCTTCCGGGGCCATGTGGGGACATGCGGAATTGTTTGATTTAATTCGTCCGGATTTGGGAATTCAATGACACGAAAAAGACAAAACAGCGACATCAAAAATATAATCGGCCGAAACTTTTCTCCGGAAACCGCGTCTTCAATCCAAGTAGGGTCGTCCAATGCAGACGAACTCCACTGGGGGAGCACCAATGACGCACAATGTGAAATACTTCGCGATTACGCTGACGCTTTTTATTGCACTCAGCTTCACCTTTGAGCGCCAGGCCCACGCTTATGTCGATCCCGGTTCGGGACTCCTGATCTTTCAGGGGATCAGTGCGGTCTTCTCCGGAGCGCTATTTTATTTTCGTCGCCGTCTCAAAAACCTCTTCGTCAAAACTCCCAAGGGCATTCCGCAGTCCCGCCCGTTTTAGCCCGTTGACATCGGAGAGAACGCCCAATACTCTGCTTGCAACACCCGGCTGTTCGTGTGCCTGGGCGGAGCCGCATCTCTATCCTGATCTGAAACGGTCCGTTGCATGTTCGCATCCTGTTTACCCCGTCCTGAAAGAAAACAGGCTGTGCGGCCGCTCACCCATCCGGCCATGGTCGCATTTGGCCTCGCCAATCTGTATCTGCTTGACCTCACCGGTCCTCTAATCGCCACGGATCACGATCTTGTCTATCACCTTATCGGTTCGGCCTCTTCGGTCATCATTCCGATTATCGTCTACGTCATCACCCTCTCGCTGCTGCTTACTGCGTTGCTTTATCTTGCAGAACGGCCCGGCCCTCTTCGTGTCATCATCTGGTCCGCCTTTCTTCTCGCGCTGCCATCGATTCTTCTCCACACGGTCGCCAATTTCTCCGGGACCGAGGTTCCCGACTGGCTCACTTATCTCGTCGCGAGCGTCTGCCTCACCGCCCTGATTGCGATCGCGGTTCGCTGGAAAACGTTTTTTCCGCGCTTTGACAAGATCCAGCGCACGGCCGCCGCCATCCTGGGCATCTTCGCATTCACCGGTGTGCTCATCTTCGCGCAGCTGGTCTGGAGTGGCTTGCAGGCGCGCAATCTCAACCCTGCTCCCACGCTGCACAAGCCCCAACTCGCTTCCACGCAACCGCGTCAGCGCATCGTCTGGCTCCTGCTCGACGAACTCTCGTACCAGCAGCTGTACGAACGCCGCTTCTCCGGCCTCAAACTTCCAGCCTTCGATCAACTGGCCGCGCAATCGACCGTCTTCACTCACGTCGTCCCGGGCGGCGAATACACCCGCTACATCGTTCCTACACTCTTCACGGGCCTCCCCTCCAACGCCGTCAACATCTCTGCCCGCGGCTTTCTTCTCTCTCTCAAAGATCCCTCAACCGGCAAGTGGATGCCATTCCAGCAACACGAGACCGTCTTTCAGGATGCGATTGACGCCGGCTATGTCACCGGAATCGCCGGCTGGTACAACCCCTACTGCCGCATCATGCCGGAGGTCCTCGATCACTGCTTCTGGACTTACCGCGAATCCACGCCAGCCAACCTGTCGCCGAATCGTTCTCTTGCTGTCGGCCTTTTCCGACCCTTCCGCCGACTCTGGCTCGACACCAAACATCTCTTCGGCCGCGGCCCGGGCGCACCCAGCGACGAGTCCCGCGACATTCGCCAGCACTCCACCGACTACCGTAAACTCCTCGCAGCGGGCGACGCCTACCTGACCGATCCCTCCATTAACTTTCTCTTCCTGCACATGCCCATCCCTCACCCGTACGGCTTTTACGATCGGAGCAAGAAAGTCTTTAGCACCAAGCACACCTCCTACATCGACAATCTCGCTCTGGCCGACCGCTACCTCGCTCACATGCGTCAGCTCCTCGAAAGGAATAACGATTGGGATACCGCAACCATCATCGTGATGGGCGACCACTCCTGGCGGACAAGCTTCATCTGGAAAGATTCCATGACCTGGACAGACGAAGACGAGGCAGCCAGCCACGGCGGCGAGTTCGATCCGCGCCCTGCCTACATCGTGAAGCTTCCGAACCAGAAGACCCCCGCGTACTTTGACCAACCCTTCGCCGCCGTCTCCACTCGCGCCCTGCTGGACGCACTTTTACAAGACCGTCTCCAAACCTCCGCCGACCTCCAGACCTGGGCAAGCCAGCAAAAATAATCTCTGCTGCTCAGGTTAACGTCGCAGTGTTAATCGACCAGTACACGGAACCGACCTGATCACTTACCCTGCAGCGAGCCAACGGTTAGTGTAGAAAATGCTCTGGCGTTCCGCGCCTCCGAAATCATGATGCGTTCGAACGCCCCCATCTCAGCCTTTCTGGCGCTCGCAGCCGTGTACTTTTTCCCCGCCAACAGCGTGGCGAAGTCAACGCACCACACCGTCCACAAGACCAGGACCGGCCCAACGACTCCAACTCACAGGAAACACAGCGCCGAGCCGGCGCATGGCGCCCACAGACATACCGCTGCTCCAAGCCAGGTCCACACGCGACACCAATCAACGCATCACCGAACGCGCCGTTCTATCAACTCCACCGCTCCCACACGAGTCACGCGAGCCGAGCTGACCTCCTCTGCACCAAAGTCCGAAAAGGCCACCTCGGACGACTTCTTGAAAGCCGCGGAGAATCCCGCACCGCTGCCCGCGCCTGTCGCCATTCACGGAATATCGGATCCCGAACAACTCGACGAAACGCCAGCCCCTTCCCGATCACGCCACTCCGCCTCGGTATCGAAACCAGTTCCCGTGATCGGCGTCATCCGGCGCAATTCCCCGAGGCCGCAGGTGCCCAGCGTGGAGGAAGCTGCTGCAAACCCTGTCATTCTGCCGAGCCTCTACAACAAACGTGGCCGCCTCATCGTTCCTCCGCCGCTGAAGGGCTCTCATGAGATTCTCATCCGTCAAAATCAGGTAGCTGACCGCGATGGGCTGGACCGCATCCAGAACGACGACGATCTTCTGGAGATGCGCAACAAACGTCTGCTTGTCTCTCTTCCCGCCAGTAACGCTCTGCAGATCGACGAGCGCCTTCCCGTAAACCGGCGCTACTGTCGTCCTTGGGTTGCGCAGTTTCTCGCCACGCTGGCCCGTGCCCACTACGCGCATTTTCACTCCGGATTACAGGTCAACTCCGCCGTTCGGACGGTCGAATTCCAGCAGCACCTGATGCACATCAACGGCAACGCCGCTCCCGCCGAAGGCGACACCGCCTCGCCCCACCTCACCGGCCAGGCGATCGACATCGCGAAGCACGGCCTCTCCGTCACTGAGATCGCTTGGCTGCGCGGCTACCTGCTGCCTCTAGTACAGGAAGGCAAGGTTGACGTGGAGGAGGAGTTCCAGCAGTCCTGCTTTCATATCAGCGTTTACAGGAAGTACCTGCCTCCTGCCACCACTCCCGGCCAGAATCCCGCACCCTCGCGTCACAGCGAAACCACTGCATTAGCAGCAGCGATGCGCTAGGTCACCGATTCGCGCCGTCCACTCCGCCAGCTTGCATAGGCCGCATCCAGCGCCCGCATATTGCGGATAGCATCCACGCCGCTGGCTGGAAAGCTTCCCTCACCACGAAATGCCCGCGCAAAGCTATCCAGCATGCGCGTATATCCATCTTCATTTTCAACCGTGACCGTCTCCGTCAATTCGCCGGCGCACCGCACCTCCAGTTGCACGGGACGATCTACGGTCAAGCCATTCTCGGCAATCAACGCACCTTCACTCCCCGTAACCTCTATCAGAGTCCGGTAGAGCGCACGTGCGCTCGCTGTGACATTCGCATAAATCCCGCCCGTCATCTCCATCTGCAGCGAAGCAATCGCCTCTACCTTTCGTGACAACTGATCCTTCTGCGCGAGCGTACTGACACTCACAACATCAGCGCCCAGAACATAGCGCAGCGCATCGATGCAGTGCACGCCAACGTCGGCGATGGGCCCGCCACATGCGAGTTTAGGATCCATAATCCACTTCCTCGGGGCCTGCGTGGCCGGGTAGCTGTACTGCGCATGGGCAAGCTGCGGCTCACCGATGCGTCCGGCGGCGATCTGCTCTCGCATCCACTCCAGGCTCCGGTTGAAACGAAAGTTTTGCGCCACACCGTAGAGCAGTCCGGCCGCCCGCGCTGCAGCCTGCATCTCCTCCGCTTCGGCGGCGTTCATTGCCACCGGCTTCTCGCACAGCACGGCCTTGCCATACCGCAGTGCCAGAAGCGTGTCATCCCAATGCATCGCGTCGGGCGACGTAATGAGAACGACATCAACCTCAGACGAAGAACACAGCGCCTCCCGCGTGGGGAAGCAATGCGGGATGTTGTACTCCGCGCAGTTTTGGGCCGCAGCAGCCTGGTCCCGCCTCCACATCCCGGTGAGCGTCGCTTCGTTGCACTTTGAAAAAGCAGGCAGCAGGCGGCGAACCGCGTGGTGTCCAAAACCAAGAATCGCGAAACGCACGCGTGACTGCGTCATAGTCTCTCCAGACTGCCTGAGCTCTACTTGTTAGTGAGCGTCGTTTTTGAAGATCTGTTCGGCGAAGAAGTTCTCTACCTTGGCTTGATCGTGGACCATCTCCAGATATGCGGCCTTCAACAACTGGGACCGGCCCTCGCGCAACTGCTGGCGGATTGCCTGCTGTACTCGTGGATCGTTGAGATCGCGCTGTCCCGGAGGATCGCGCGAGAGCAGCTTGTAGATCGCGTAGCCCACCGGCCTCTTACTTTGCCCATCGAGCAGCGGAAGGATCTCGGTCACCTCACCGGTCTTCAGCTTCGTGATTGCGGCGAAAACTGCAGGATCGGCATGCTGCATCTGCGACTCGCCGACAAAGCCCATGTCGCCGCCATTCGGTGCGGTCTCAGGCTGTTCGGAAAAGTTCATTGCGAGCGTGCCGAAGTCCTCGCCGCTGTCCAGCCTGTTCTTCAGCGCCTGGATCTTCCGCTTTGCGTCCACGTCATTGGTGGCCTTGCTGTTTTGAAGGTTGCCCGGCTGCGGCGACGGCGCATCGGTCACCTGGATCTGCGCCAGATGAAATTGCGTCTCCCTCAGGTTGAACCCGGCCTTGTTCTGGTTGTAGTAGTTCGCAACATCCCCGTCGGTCACCGTGATCTTCGAGTTGATCTCTTTATTCAGCAGTTTGCCGATCGTGAGGTTTTGGCGCAGAGCGTGCTTCAGATCATCGACTGTCTGGTTGCTCGCCTTCAGCCGCTCCTGGAACTGCTCCTCGGTGTAAGGAGCCTTCATCTCGGCGAACTTCGCATCCACCTCTTCATTGGTCGCCGTCAGATTCATCTTGGCGGCTCGCTGCTCCACGATTTCCTGGTCGATCAGCGCGCGAAGCACATTCAAGCGTAGAGAATCGGCCTGCTCCTGCGAAAGCTGTTGCTGCTGAGGGGAGTCGCCGAGCTGAGTCTGATAACCCCTATCCAGATCCTTCCGCATGATCGCATGACCATTTACGGTAGCGACCACGTCGGCGCTATGGCCCCCGCGATTGCAGCCGGCAGCCGGCAGCAGGCCCGCAGCCAGAATCAAAGCGACAGGAAACGAAACCTGACGAGAGCGGCGCATAGGGAAAGAACGATTGGTTTCGATCGACAAGGTCGGCACTTCCTGTATCTCCTGCATTCGTTTACTAATTGCCCGGCTTGGTCGCAGGCGATGTCTGAGGCGGTGTCTTTACGGGTGCGGCTGGGAGCGGCGATGGCGGCGTCTGGCCCGAGGCAATCAGCGCGTTATCGATCATACGATAGAGATACTCCAGAGGCAGAGCGCCTTCTATCTTTTCTCCGTTGATAAAGAACGCCGGGGTCGAGTCTACCCCCAGGGACTCGCCCAGCTTCATCGAAGCCTTGACGGCGGTATCGTCCTGTTTGGCGATGCACGCATTGAGTGCGTCGATGTTCATCTTCTGCCGTTTGCCCTCGTCCCGTGTCAGCGAATCGAGCGTATCGTTCGCCTTGGCCAGGCTCTTCTCCTCGCCACCCATCTCACTGGCGTGAGCATGGATATGGTCCACCAGGTTCCAGTAGCCCGCCGGACTTTGTGCGGCAACGCAGTTCGTATCGATCGCCGCGCGCATAGCCCAGGGATGCTGATCCAGCGGAAAGTCGCGGTAGACGATATGGACCTTGTCCTTATACCGCTCCGTTAATGCCGGAAAGAGTTGCTGATGCATCTTCGCGCAATACGGGCACTCCAGGTCGTCGAAGCCGACAATCAAAACCGGAGCGTTGGCCGGTCCACCCCTCGCCGGACGCCCCTCTCCGCTTACCAGAAGCTTCGGGTCTTTGCTGATGTCGTACTTGTTGAACTGAGCCAGCGTTTTCCCGTCCGTCGAAAGCAGAAATGTCACCGGCTTACTCGTTTTTTCCTTCGCCGCGAAGGTCACGTTGATGGCATCAAATCCCGGAACCTCGCTTTTGGTCCGTGGGCCAATCTGTATGTCGTAATCGGGCGGAATCGACGACTTCGAACGAATCAACACCTCGACCCGTCGCGCCAAGTCCGGGGACAGCTTGCTCCCGGACTCCGTCGGGGTCTGTGCGTGGCACCCCAGAACGAATCCAGGAGCAATGAGGGTGAGGGCAAAAATGAGGGTTCGTAACGGCTTCACAACGGTAGGCACAATACCTCGATTATCGCACGCAGCGGCCATTTCCACGGGTTCCATCGGCCAACCGTAGCGCCAACCATTAGCAACCACCAACCCCGGCGAAACCACGCCCAAATCTCAAAACAGGCTCGCCGCTCGTCGCAGATTCCCCGCAGTCCCGATATTCGACAGTGTGAAATTGAACCGTTCCACGGTCTCATTCCGCACCGACCCCAGCGCATACTTGCGAACCTCCACGCTGAACCCGCAGCAGTCCCAGTTATACGACCCCTGCACCGCCCCATACTGCACCAGCGCCGAGTTCGCCGCATTCAAATTCAGCCCCACATTCGCCGCTACCCCCAAACCGGCCTTGGTCGGCGATCCATACCCCAGCAGAAGCCGCAGCTGATTGAAGTTCGACACCGTCGAGGCAACGCCATCCGTGAAGAAGCGCCCCGGCGCATTCAACCGCGCATAGCTCATTCCTCCAAAGATATTGCCTTCGTGCACATCCAGCATCACATTGTTCGAGGTAAACTTCTTCGCTCCAGTATCCAGGTCGAAGTCCCACTCCACATCCAGATGTTCCGACGTGCGCACACGCAGCCGCGAGATCACCGGCGAGATCGCCCGCGGCTCCGTCAAAAACGCAATCCCCGAAAGGCTCAGAGTTGTGTCAAAGATGTTGCGCCGGCCCTTGATGACCGCCCCGCCAAAAGTCTCGTCGAAGAAATATTTCTGCGTCAACCGCCAGCTGATCAGCTCACGGCTCCCGCACACGGGTCCCTTTGCCTTCGACTCGCCCCTCCGTTCCTTCATGTAGACCCTGCCCTGGTCAGCGTCCGGGTCCAAATCCAGATCCTCGGCCTGATCCCCACGCAAGGCTTTTTCCACGCACGGCCGAGCCTTCACCGGCCGCACAAAAAGTCTCTGCGTGACCCCATACTCCAGCTCGTTCGTATCGCTCGCAATGTCGACATCGTCGAACCGCAGCACATTCAAAAAGTTATCAATTCCCGCCACATAGCGATACGTAATCTCCGGCTCGATCGTATGTTTAAAGTCGTACCCGAACTTCTTCTCTAAGCTTGGAGAGCCGAACGTCCGTTCGACCACCGGGACCCGCAGGTCTACCCCAGCCTCCACATCGGTGCGGTTCAGCTTTATCGGAAGCTCGACCGGCACCACTCCCGTGTAGGGCGTCTGCCGGCTTCGGCTATACGCCGTCTCGCGCGCACCCACCGACGCACGCAGCCGCCACCCGTCAAAGCTCATGGGATACGCGATCTCCGGGCGAATATCAAACCGCTGCGTCAGGCCCCCGGTCGAAAAATTCGGCTGCACCCGCGACAACCCAGCATGGGAAACCATTAAGCTCCACTGCAATCCGCTCCGGCCGATCTCATGCTCCGTGCTGCTGAAGTCCAGCGACGGCGAATGGAAGATGTGTATCTGCTGCTCTGGCACGGCTGGTGTCGTAGGCGTTGCGGCAACCGCCGTTCTCTTCAGCCCCTGATAGCGATCGAAGCGCACGTCGGCATCGTAACCATCCCACTCATGCACGCCATACACGATCGACAGAATGTCGCTCGACACCGCCTGGCTGAAGCTCTCCGCGAACGCCTGGCGATACGCGAACGAGCTTAGATACTCCGCATTCGCCACCACCCGCGTGCGCGCCGAAAAGTCGTGCCGGCCGGAGATCGTCAAATCCTCGCCGCCCTGGTTCAGATAAACTCCGCCCGTCACGATGCCGCGGTCCTGCAGTCCCGTGTAGTGCGCCCGCGCAAAGTCATTGCCCAGGCCTCGATAACGGAACGTTCCCGATTGTGACCATCCCCGCAACGAAAAGTACTCCGCCCCCAGGGTCAGGTCGGTGCTTCGATTGATCGCCCAGTAGTACTCCTCGCCAAAGATGATTCCCTTGGTCGAAGAGTAGCCCGGCGTAGGAATCAGAAACCCGCTCTGCCGGCCTCCGGTACCCACCGGGTGGGTCACATACGGCAGATAAAGCAGCGGCATGTTCATCAACTTAAAGGTGCTGTTCTGCGCCCTGGCCTTCTTGCTGTCCATGTCCACCAGGAACTTGCCCGAGTACAACATCCAGTCCGGGTTCGGAAGCTGGCACGAGGTCAAGCTCCCGTCATAGATCTCATACTGCTGCGGTCCCGTCCTGACCACCATGCGTCCGGTAAACAGAAAAGGATTGCTGTTGGCGTACGTCATGCTGTGGCCGGAGTTCTTCACTCCAACCGAGCCGGTCACGTCGAAGAATCGCCCCGTCTGTTGAATGAGGTTCATCGTTCCGTGGCTGGCCTGGATGTCTTCGTGGTTCGGACCTCCAGACACACGCAGATGCCCGTTTGCGGTTAACTCGCCAGTGTCGGTGTCGTATTCAATGTGATCAGCTTTTATGATCCGGTCGCGATAGGTAATCACCACATCGCCATCCAGCACATAACGGCTGCCCAGCTTCGACTGGGTGTCCGATTCCATCTCCACCGTGGTCGAGTCATCTGCCGCAGGCACTATCTCAGCCTGCGGATAGCGCGTCGCGCCCGGCTCATCCGGCAGGCTCGCAGTTGAACGGGAGATATCAGAAGGAGTAGCCTGAGTCGTCACCTGCTGGGCCGCCAAATGTGGATGACTTGCGGCAACCACCGTGGTAGTTATCAAGAGGTAAACAGTGTTCAGGGAGCGGCGGACGAAGCGTCTCCAGAATCTACCCTGAGCCGCCGGTAAGTCGCTGTATTTGCTACGGCCGAAGGACGGCACCAGCAAGGGCAGACGATGCTGCCGGGGTATTCTGCCACCCAGTTCGTTCGGCTTGAAGCTTGTCAGACGCACCACCCCTTGAGGCTAAACGATTTTACGGAAGCAAGTTTGGATTTGAGCACAATGAACTCTGCACAGCGAGACCTGTTACCACTGGACGAAGCACCGGACGAAACGGAAGCCGCAGCGCCCTTTGCGCTGAAGGAACAGGTGGCGCAACGCCTCGCCGCTCATCGTGCCCGGCGCAACCAGCGTCCCGACAGCCCAACCCCGATTGCTCCACTCGCGTCTGCAAGCGGCCGCGCTTCTCGCATCGCCGCAGCAGTCGCTGAGCGCTACGCAAATTCGCAAAGCTACCGCGCCTTTCTCGCCGAGCAGGCCGAAAACGCGATCCGCGCGGCTGAAGCTGCGGCCGAGATCGCCGCCCTCAACGCACAGGCCGTCGCCGACGCCCAGTACCAGCTTCTCGCCGATCTGGATCAGTGGAGCCTGACGGCGCCTGCGTCTTCACCAGCCACTGCAGCCGCTCCCATTGCACCACCGTCCGCCGAATCTCTTTCACCAGCGCCGGCCGTTACGGCTGATGCCACCTCAGGACTCACCATCCGGCTCTACGACGCCGACAACGTGACCCGCAGCTATTTTGACCCCGCAGCCATCAGCCGCCGGAACCAGACTCAGCCTCAAGACACGCTCGATGAAGACGAAGCCCTCGCCCTCGAGGATGAGATCGCCTTTCGCCAGTCGCCTGTCTTCGAAGAGACGTACCCTGCGATCGAAATCCCCGCCAACCTCATCGAGTTTCCCCGTCAGCTCGTAGCCCCTCGCAAGGCCCGTCCCCGCCTGGCCGAAGGCCCGCTCCGCGAAGATGCCGATCAGTCCGCCGAGGCCGCACAACTGCGAATCTTCGAGGTCGAAGCTACGCAAATCTCGTCGGATCCGGCCGCCGAGTCGGCAGCGCCCGAGTGGTCTTCCATCCTGCTCGCAGCTCATCCTGTCTCGCCCGTTGTAGAAGTTCCCGAAGCCCCATTCCAAGCCGTACTCTCGCCCCAGACCGCACGATTCAGCCTGCGGCTCATGGCTGCAATCGTTGACGGCTGCATCGTTGCTGCGGCTCTTCTAGCGTTCGCCGCAGTCTTCGCCTTTACCGTCGGCAAACTCAGCGGACCCGTAAACGCGGCGACCGGCAGCCGCATCACTCTTCAGACCGCTGCCATCACCGCTGCCGTTACCTTCACGGTGTTCACGCTTTTCTATCAGCTTCTGTTCTTCACGCTGTCCGAGGCGACTCCCGGCATGCGCTACGCGCGCATCGGACTGTGCACCTTTGCCGACGACAATCCGACGCGTGCCGCAATGCGCCGCCGGATCTTAGCCACGGTTCTCGCCGCCTGCCCGCTCGGCATCGGCTTCGTCTGGGCCTGGCTCGACGAGGACGGCTTAGGCTGGCACGACCGCATCTCCCGCATGTATCAGCGCAGCTACTAACTCCGGCATCAGAGCGGCCCCAGCTCCTGGACCCACAAACACCGTCATTTCGACCGAAGCTGCTCAGAGTCCCGTCGTGAGCAGCGCAGTGGAGAAATCTGCTTTGCTCTTGTCGTTGCCTGTTCTCCTCCACCAACCACAACCTTGTCATCCTGAGCGAAGTCGTTCGCGCACTTGCGAATGACGCAGTCGAAGGACCTGCGGTTGCCGTCGTTTTCTTCCACGCAAAATCAGAAAGCCCACGCCGCAGGTCTTAGTGACGCGTCAGCAATGCCGTATAGGTTGGCATCCAGCTTAGAACCGCAAGCGTTGCCGAACTCGGTCGAGAAACCGAGAAGAGGAACCGCGAACCATAGAGGCGCTCCAGGCTGTAGCCAGGAAACAGTCGGGCTAACCTCGCAGGAGTGTAAAGCGTCCCATCATTCTCATTCCTCCGCAAATGCCGTATGACCGGGTTCGGCGAAACCTCTTTGATGATGAGGTGCTGTGCGCCCAGGCGTCCGAGCTTCTGTGGGTCCTCCACGTAACGCAGCGTATCCAGCAGGATGATCGCGCTGCCTTGCGTGGGAATGGAGATGTTCAGTTCGGCCACATCCCCATAGAAGAAGTTCTGACTGCAGCTAAGGCCGGCGTGAGCCTCGCGCAGTTGCGGCAGATCGAAATCCACGCCCCAACTGGAAACGCCCTGCTGATGCAGGTATTCCACCAGCAGACCCAGAGAGCAGCCTATGTCCAAGGCGTAGGTGTCACCAAGAGCACGTATGACCCGCCCAATACGCTGATAAAGCGCATCGCGGGTCTCCTGATACACCCTGACGAATTCCGGGTCCTGGTAAGCCTGCCCATAGAACTCTTCATTTTTCACGGCACAATAGTATCAATAGCCCTGCCAAAACCCACGCTGCCTCTCTATCTGCTGTCGCTCTTTCTCCGGAGAACCTCATTCGATCTGCCTTGGGCTCGAGGCAAGCCCCTATGAGAATCAATCAGGAGTCCGTTCACTTCATTGCGGCATGGACACAGAGGCTGTAATGCGGCACAAAATCTGCAACGGCAAAGATGTCACAGCCGGTTCGGCGAAGATCTCAAAGTTTGAAGAACACACGGGAGTAGATTCCCGAAATGTCCTAGGTGACTCCATTAGTCGTACCCGTAGCGCGAGCTTCCCAGCATCGGCGGTCCGCAAACTGGTACTTTTGAAGTTCTTCGCCGGCTGGCTAAAAAAAACGAGGGCAGCGATGCCCCCGTCAGCTGAAGACGTTTGTTACGGAGCTGGGAACAGAGTGATTGAGAACTTACCCACGGTCACAGGTGTCGCGATGCCGTTTGTCGTGTCTGATATCGAAACGTTTGACCAGGTGACGCTCTGAAGGTCCAACGATTGGCCGCCACCACAGGTCGGTGGCTCCGAGACCGGCGCCTCGGGTGCCGATAGCGTCGAGTTTCCGACCACCTTACCATTTTTTACCTCGAAGGTTGGATTGTTCGAATCCGTTGTACTCACCGTGTGTTTGTTGCTCGCGTTAGGGATGTTGCCCGAGTTTGTGCGACAGAAATAGATGGCGTCGACATGACCTGTGACAATGTAGCTGACGGTAAGGTTGCCGAGCCCGGCCTCTACCCAAGATACGAGGAGGTCGCCGTTGGACTGGATGTCACCCCTGACTGAGTTTTTCTGAAAGTGGGCACCACTGCTTTGCGCCCACGTGGTTGTAGCCATAAAGCTGGCTACGGCGAGCAGGCAAATCGTTCGCATTGACGGGAGCAACGCAAACAGCTTGCTTCCCGGATTCCGTTTCTCGGTTGTAAGCTTAAACATGGTTCTTCTCCGTTTCTTAAATTGGATTTTTTGGGTCTAGTGCTCTGCAAAGGAAAGCCGTCGAGAGTTCGCGCGACTCTCCTTTCGGGAGACGTCGTGGCGAACGTCATCAATCGGTGTGCATCCATGGCCTGGGGCCGGGGGCTTTTCAATGGGGAAGCGGAAGTTGTAGCTTTGAGTCGGGAGTGAGTGGCTCTAATCTTCGCGCCGTCTCGTATCCACGAGAGCGTCCCGATAAGACGCTTAACGCGCTTACAATGTCAATGGCATTCACGTCACATACGGAGAGTATTTGGTAATTGCGCGTGTGTGTTACTGCCGGGCATGCGTCTGTTACTGCCTGGGACGTGGGCGACAGTGTTCCTTGCCCTTGCCTTCTTCTGCCCGGCCACAACAGAGCGGGTGCCCATCCTTCGCGCTAATCCCCAGCATCCATTGGCTTTATCGCGGGCAATGGGGGTACCCCGGAGAAGAGAGGAATTCAAAGCACCACCGGCCGGCCTTTTTCGTTGACCCCGATACGAGCCATAGGCCGCTCATGGTCGTGCGTAAACAGAACCAGCCAGTTCTCCGGAATTGCCCGCTGGTAAAACCGCTTTCGTTGGGCAATGCACTCCACTGGATCGAGGTCATACCCCATGACCCAGGTCGGATCGAGGTGAGCACCGGTAGGAATCAGATCGGAGACATAACACGCATGCTCCACCGCGCCGCTGGCTGAGTTCGACTCAATGTGGACTGCCATCAACTGGGCCGTATGCCCCGGAAAAAGTTCGACGCTGATCCCAGGACATATCGCCGGATCAGCCTTGATTCCATCCGTATCGAGCAGGGTCATTTGCCCCGACTCGATCAGCGGCTCGTAGTTCGGTGCCAGATAGCTCACGCGGTCGCGGTCCAATTGCAGCCGACCATGCTCTACCTCGCCTCGATGGGCGAAGTACCGCGCATTCGGGAACGTTGGCGTCACCGAACCATCCGCATGCAGCGTCGTGTTCCAGCCGCAGTGGTCGAAGTGCAGGTGGGTGTTGATCACAACATCCACCTCCTCCGGTCGAATTCCGGCCGCCGCCAAGGACTGGGGAAGAAGCTCCTGGTTGCAATGGATCTCGCGCATCTTCGCTGGCTGCTTATTGCCGATCCCGGTCTCGATCAGCACCGTCTGCTTGCCGGTCCGCACCACGACAGTATTCAGACCCAGCAAGATTCGGTTCTGATCGTCCGCTGCCGCCCGCTTCTCCCACAGGGGCTTCGGCACGACGCCAAACATGGCACCACCGTCCAACTTGTACGTTCCATCCGTACAAACTGTAAGTTCAAAGTCACCAAGCTGCGTTCGCGCGCGAACCAATCCCCAAGCCGGGTCCAACTCGATGGGCTGACCCGCGCCGCTGCAAAGATTCATAGTTTTCCTCCCTCACATCCTACTGTGAGGGAAGCGTCCAGCCAGAATCTCCTAAGCCTGCGGAGCCTGTGCTGCGACCATCAGTTCCGCACCGACCGCACTGTGTTCCGCACCCGTGCCCGCAACCATATCTGCTGTGGCTGCTGCGGTAACCAGAGCACCTGTCGTAGGCGCGCGCTTGCTCTGGAAGCACTGCCGGCAAAGCACGGGCCGCCCTTGTGTCGGCTTGAACGGCACCGTTGTCTCGATGCCGCACGCCGAGCATTCGGTGCGCGTCTCCGTGCGCGAAAGACCAGCCGCAGCAGGTCCCGTACCAGCCTTCAGGCCGATGCCGGACCGCTTGCACTTACAGGGCTTACAGCGCTTCGGGTCGTTCTTGAATTGCTTGTCAAAGAAAAAAAGTTGTTCCCCGGCGGTGAAGATAAATTCACCGCCACAATCTGCGCAGGTTAAGAGTCGATCCAGAAATTCCATGCCGCTTCTCCCGTGGTACGGAAAAGGAAGAATACCCAAGGGGCCTGATCGTGGGGCGCCGCTGAGCGGTCAACCTTTCGCTGATGATCTTTACTTCACTTCTCGAAGGGGGGCCCAGAATGCGAATGCTTTGAACACTTCGATTTCCCAGTCAATGTGAACCGATGCACAGGCTCTCTCTGCTGGTGCCAGTCGACGGCGGGAGTCCATCTCTCTGGCTGGTTCAGGTGGCCGTCTCCTCGGACTCAAAGAGGAGGAGACGGCCTGCCATGGTTGCGAAGCTGGAACTAGTCCTGCTCCTTACGGACCTTCTTGCGATTGCGCTTACGTGCAAGCGCTTCTTTCACGCGCTTCTTTTCACCGGGCTTCAGGTAAAAAGAGTGACGCTTGACTTCCTTGATAATGTCTTCAGTCTGCACCTTGCGCTTGAAGCGCCGCAGGGCATTCTCAAGGGGTTCGCCTTCTTGTACTCGAACCTCTGCCAAGAAAAATACACCTCCAAACAGTCCCAATCGGGATGTCTTCAGAATACGCCAGATCGAGAGCGAATTGCATAAATTCGTGGCAAATATGACACTCCGAAACGATGAAAGTCAACATGCGTCGGACGAACGCACCTTTCGCGTAAAATCTCTTCCATCATGATTCGTTCTTACCAAGGAATAACTCCAGTCATTCCAATAAGCTGCTACATCGATCCATCCGCACAGGTCATCGGCGACGTGATTCTCGGCGAACAGGCGAGTATCTGGATGAACGCAGTCGTCAGGGGCGATGTTAACGCCATCCGCATCGGCGCGAAGAGCAATGTGCAAGATTGTGCCGTGTTGCATGGAATGCGCTACCTCTACCCAGTCATTGTCGGGGAGATGGTGACCATCGGCCACAACGCAACCGTTCATGGATGCGTGCTGGAGGACGCTGTTCTGGTGGGGATCGGTGCGACCATCCTGAACAACGCCCGAATCGGCGAGGGTTCCATCATCGCTGCCGGGGCAGTCATTCCGGAGCAGACGGTGATTCCACCGAACTCACTGGTCGCGGGGGTTCCCGGCAAGATCCGACGCACGCTTGGCGACGAAGACCGGGCACTCATCCTCAAGTACGCCAGCAATTACCTGGACTACACGGCCATTTACTTGGGGGAAGCCTCCGGCTCGTAATTCCGGGCGCTATTTTCGCTACACTGATGGGAATGGGCATTTTGAAGGCAGTACGCGGCACCAGGGACCTGCTTCCTCCTGAGACCGTGCTTTGGAATCGTGTGGAAGCGACGGCGCGAGCGGTGTTTGCGCGCTATGGGTTTGGGGAGATCCGCACGCCGATCTTCGAAGACACGGCGTTGTTTGCGCGCGGAGTGGGCGAGGAGACGGACATCGTCTCCAAGGAGATGTACACGTGGGAGGATCGCGCGCGGGCCGATAGCGATAGCGCGCAGAGCCTGACGCTGCGACCGGAGAATACTGCGGGCGTTGTGCGGGCTTATATAGAGCAGAAGCTGGCTGATACTGGCATGTTGCAGAAGCTGTTCTACATTGGGCCGCAGTTTCGGCGAGAGCGGCCGCAGCGAGGCAGATACAGGCAGTTCTGGCAGATTGGGGCCGAGGTGCTTGGGCCAGCGTGGTCGGGCTCGGACAGTCCGTTGCGCGATGCTGAGGTTCTGGAGATGCTTTCGACCTTCCTGAACGAGCTTGGCGTGAAGGGCTGGAAGCTGGAGGTGAATTCAGTTGGTTCGTCGACGGATCGGCCGCGATATGTGGCTGCGCTGCGTGAGGCTTTGGCTCCCGTGAAGGCTCGGATGACTGCGGACAATCAGCGGCGGGCGGAGATGAATCCCTTGCGCGTGCTCGACAGCAAGGCTCTGGAAGATCAGGAGATCATCGAGGGACTGCCGAAGATCGCCGACTTCCTGGATGATGCGAGCAGGGAACACTTTGCTCAGGTACTTGCGGCGCTTGATGCTTGCGGCGTTGCTTATACGGTGAATCCGCGGCTCGTTCGCGGGCTCGATTACTACACGCGGACGACCTTCGAGTTTACGGTTCCTGACGGGAGCGGCTTGGGAACGCAGAACGCTCTGCTTGGCGGCGGCCGATACGACGGACTGTCGGAGATGCTCGGTGGTCCGAAAGCGCCTGGAATCGGGTTCGCGATTGGTGAGGATCGGTTGATCTTGACGCTACAGGCTCAGGCAGAGGCTGCGACGGAGCCGAAGCTCGACGCGTTTGTCGCTCCCATGGGAATCGCGCAGAATGCCGCGGCGCTTGTGCTGGCGAAGGATCTGCGCGCTGCTGGGCTTGCCATCGAGGTTGGAGATGGAAGCTTCCGGCTGAAGAAGTCGTTTGAAGCAGCGGATAAGCTGGCGCGGCGCATGGTGATTCTGGGCGAGGATGAGATTGCGTCGGGTATCCTGACGGTTAAAGACTTTAGTGCAGGCGAACAGACGAAGGTGCCCCGCGCCGACCTGGCAGGTTTTCTGCGACGGTGATTTTTATTCTGCGACAAGAGACTAGAGAGTGAATGGGATCATGCTGGATTTTTTAGGAAGTTTGCAGCGGACGCATATGTGTGGCCAGCTTCGCGCGGAGCAGGATGGGCAGTCGGTGGTCCTGATGGGCTGGGTGAACCGGCGGCGCGATCACGGCAACCTGATCTTTCTCGACGTGCGGGACCGTACAGGAATTACGCAGGTCGTGCTCGACAGAGAGGTGTCGAGCGACGCGCATGCGAAGGCTGAGTCTGCGCGTTCGGAGTACGTGGTTGCGGTGAAGGGCAAGGTGCGGCGTCGCGGCGCGGGTCTCGATAACCCGAATATGGCGACGGGAGAGATTGAGGTTGTCGCCGGTGAGCTGCTGCTGCTGAACGAGGCGAAGACTCCACCGTTTTCTCCTGCCGAAGAGGCGATTGCTAACGAGGAAGTGCGGCTGAAGTATCGCTACCTCGATCTGCGGCGTCCGCCGATGCAGTACAACTTCGAGCTGCGTAGCAAGGTTGCGATGGCGATTCGCAATTATCTTGTGGAGCAGGGCTTCCTCGAGATTGAAACTCCTTTCATGACGCGGTCGACTCCTGAGGGCGCGCGCGATTACCTCGTCCCGAGCCGGGTGCATGCGGGCAGCTTCTATGCGCTGCCGCAGTCGCCGCAGATCTTCAAGCAGATCCTGATGATCTCGGGCTTCGATCGCTACTTTCAGATTGCGCGGTGCTTCCGTGATGAGGACCTGCGCGCGGACCGGCAGCCGGAGTTTACCCAGGTCGATTTGGAGATGACCTTTCCTCATCAGGAGACGGTGTTCCGTGTAACCGAAGGATTTCTGACGGCGGCCTTCGCGACTGCGGGCATTACGTTAACCTCTCCTTTCGTACAGATGACCTACGATGAGGCGATTCGGAACTATGGCATCGACAAGCCGGATATGCGGCTGCCCGCGATGGTGTCTCTGACCGACGAGGTGACTGCGGAGTTGCGGGATTCGTTGAAGATCGAGAAAGATCTGCCAGTGCTGGGATTTGTGATTCCCGGCGCTGGAGCACTGAGTGGGACGCAGCGCCGTGGTTTGGTGGATGAGATTCGTGCTTCGTTTGGTGACTGTGGGCTCGACTTTTTGGATGTAGCCCGGTTGAAGACAAATGCTGCGTTTGCTCCGTTGGCCCAGGCGATCGAGGCGAAGCTGGTGAACAACGCCACCTTAGCGCCTAAAAGCGGGCGCGAAGATGGGGCACCCGACCTCGTCATAGTCATTACGCCGAAGATTGGGACGCCGGCGAAGTGGAACCACGATCCGCAGTGGATTTATAAACGCGTTGGCGCGCTTCGGCTGGAACTGGCGAGGAAGTTTGCAGACAAACACAAGCTCTTCGAGCAGACCGGCACTGCAGCAGATTTCAAATTTGTCTGGGTCACTGACTTTCCGATGTATGAGTGGGACGAGGAAACGAAGACGTGGAACGCTGCGCATCATCCGTTCACCTCGCCGCATGAGGAAGACATCAAGGCTGGGCGGCTTACCAGCGATAAAGGTGCTGTGCGCGCGCTCGCCTACGACATTGTGTTGAACGGTACGGAGCTTGGTTCGGGTTCCATTCGTATTCACCGGAAGGATGTGCAGGCAGAGATCTTCCGGTCGCTTGGGATGTCAGACGCGGAGGCGAAGGAGCGGTTTGGGTTCTTCCTCGATGCGCTGGAGTACGGGACGCCACCACATGGCGGTATCGCGCTCGGCCTCGACCGAATTGTGATGATCCTGGCTGGTGCTACGAGCCTCCGCGAGGTGATTGCGTTCCCCAAGACCGCGAAGGCCATCGATCTGATGGTCGATGCTCCTACTCCGGTGAGCGAACTGCAACTGCGGGAGCTGCATCTGCGGATTGCATCGCGCAGTTAGAATTCCTGTTCCATGGAAGAGAAGGGCCGGAGGCTAGAGAGTCTTCTGGATCGGGGGAATCAGCTCCTCATACGACAGCACCGCCCGTGCCTGATGTTCTTTGAGAAATAACAACTTGTCCGTCGGTATGTGTTTCTTCATAGTCGGCACTGCCAAGTGCCCCCTCATCTGTGGCAACCTAATATCCATGCAGCTTGATTCCAACCAGCTCCGCGTCCTGGGTTCTCTCATCGAAAAAGAGATCACCACGCCAGAGAACTACCCGCTATCGCTCAATGCTCTGCTTAGCGCGTGCAACCAGCGCTCCAGTCGCGACCCGGTCCTCGACCTCACCGAAGAAGAGGTTCGCCAGGCCCTCCATTCCCTTGAAGACTTCGCCCTCGTCACGCCAGTCCGCGACGCCCGCGTCGCAAAGTATGAGCATCGGATCCGCACGGTGCTCAATCTTCGTCGCGACGAAACCGCCGTCCTCTGCCTCCTGATGCTCCGCGGTCCGCAAACGCCCGGCGAACTTCGCAGCCGCGCCGACCGTCTCTATGTCTTCGATGACCTCGCCGCCGTCCAGTCCACCGCGGAACGACTGGCCGCCCGCACCACCGACGAAGCCGGTAATCAGACGACGGGTCCCCTTACCACCGTCCTCCCTCGCCAGCCGGGCTCTCGCGAAGCTCGATACGCCCATCTTCTCGGCGGCCCGCCTGACCCCTCGCTTGCGCAACAAGACCGGCCCGAAGCTACCATCTCCAATTCCTCCACCACGCAGCGAATCATTCAGCTCGAGGCGGAGGTCGCCACCCTTATCGCCGCGCTTCAAACTCTGAAAGATCGCGTTGACCGCCTCGAATCCGGTGCCTGACGTTCACATATTCCTCTCCAATTCCCCAGTAAGATGTAGCATTACCTCCTCGGTGGCATATTTATGTTCGAACGGATGACTGGTTCTACCTCCGTCAGTGTCAATCGGCGCGCTAATTTCAGGCGTGAGGCCGACGCTGAGAACGATTACCTCGCGCGTCTCATCGCGCAGATTCCCGAGGCGGTCCTCTGCTTCGACCACAACTGGGTCATCACGTACGCCAATGCCGAAGCCATCAAAATCAGCTGCATTCAACCCGCTGACATCCACAGCAAAACTTACTGGGAGCTTTTCCCGGACACTTTGGGCACCGAACTCGAGCGCATCTGCCACGACGTAATGCTCACTCGCGTCGCTCAGCAGGTCGAGCACTTTTACGAATCCCTCGACATCTGGGTGGACATTCACGTCCTTCCCACCGACGACGGCATCTCCCTCTACTATCGAGACATTACCGCTCGCAAGAACGCCGAGGGCCTGCGCGACCAGGCAGTCAATCAGCTGCAACAAATCTTCGACAGCGATGCGGACTCGATCGTCTGCATCGACCGGAACTGGAATTGCACCTTCGCCAACCGCGCCGCTCTCTCCATCCTCAAGACCCATAAGCTGGTCGGCGAAAACCTCTGGGACCGGTTCCCTTCGAACCGGCAGGAACCCTTCCGCTCCAATTATCTTGCCGCCATGGAACGGCGCGTCCCCACAGAATTCGAGGCCTACTACCCCGAACCTCTTGACATCTGGTTCAAGGTGTCCGCTCGCCCATATGAAGAAGGCATCATCATCATCTCTAGCGACATCACTGACCGGAAGGGTGCCGAATTCCTTCGCGACACCTCCATCCGCCAGCTGCGTCAAGTCCTGGAAACCACCAACGACGCAGTCGCGAGCATCGACCGTGACTGGAACTTTTCCTTCCTCAATCGTCGTGCCAAAGAGCTGTTGGGTCCGAAAGGCGAGCTCCTCGGCAAGAGCGTCTGGCGAGAGTTTCCCGTCGCCGCTCAACCCGGCGAGATCCTCCATCATCTGCATCGGGCGATGGATGAGGGGATCCCGGGCGAGTTCGAGGCCTTCTACCCTGACCCCTTGAACCTCTGGCTTTCCGTTCAGTGCCGCCCCTTCGACGACGGCATTGTCCTCTTCTTCCGTGACGTCACCGACCGACGTCAGGCCGAAACCGTCCTACAGGAACAACAGGATCTCCTCGCCTCCATACAGAAGACCGCACTCGTCGCCACCTGGGACATTGAATACGCGACCGGCAAAATCACTTATGGTGCCGGCTCGTATCCGGTTTTCGGTCATCCCCTCGCCGACATCCCCGACTATCGCGCCTTCAAAAAAATTGTTCTTCCCGAATACGTCCCCATCATCGTGGCCTCCATTCAAGGAGGGGTCGAAACCGGCCAGATGGTCGTGCAGGATTTCCAGGTGCGTGCAGCCGACGGCCGAACCCTCTGGCTTGAGAGCCGGGGTCATGCCGTCATGGCAGATGGCGTTCCGACTCACCTCCGCGGTCTCACGATCGACATCACCGCACGCAAGAAGAATGAGGAAGCTCTCGTCGCCAGCGAAGCCCGTTATCGCGTCCTGGCCGATCTTAATCCACAGGCGATTTGGATGGGCGCGCCCGACAGCCGGATCACCTATGCCAACCAGAACTTCCTCGACTACCTTGGCCTCACCATTGAAGACCTCAACAGCTCCGGCTGGCTCGGCGCCTTTCATCCCGACGACCGGCAACGCGTCCAGGAAACATGGAACCACTCTGTTGCCACCGGCGAAGATTACGATCTGGAAGCCCGCATCGTTCGCGCCCGCGACGGCCATCCCCGTTGGTGGTGGATTCGCGCCCAGCCAGTTCGCGATGAGTCCGGCAAGATTCTTCACTGGCTCGGTGTCGCAATCGACATCGACGATCGCAAGACCTTCGCCGAGACCCTCCAGCAACGACAGGAGGAGACCGAGCGTCAGCGCGCAGAGCTCGAAACCATCTACGAGAATGCTCCCATTGGCCTCTCGCTCCTGGATCCGGTTGAGCTTCGCTACCTCCGCATCAACGATCGTCAGGCACAGACTATAGGCCTCCCCAAAGAGAAGATCATCGGCCAGGTCATTACCGATATCGCTCCACTACCAGGACTGAAAGAACTCTTGCAGATGGCAGTCTCCGGTCAATCCGTTCGCAACCACCTGCTTGAAGGCGAACTCCCCACTCGTCCAGGCGAACATCGCTATTGGAACGTCAGCTACTCCCCTGTCTACAACACCAACAACAAGGTCGAGGCCATCACCGCTGTCATCCTTGAGATGACGAATCAGAAGAAGGCCGAGGCCGCTCTCATCCAGAGCGAAAAACTCGCCGCCGTCGGCAGGCTAGCCAGTTCCATCTCCCACGAAATTAACAATCCACTCGAGGCCATCACCAACCTCCTCTACCTTATTAATCTGTCCACGGAACTGCCCGAAGGCGTCCGCCGGTACGTTCACACCGCTCAAAACGAGCTTTCCCGTGTGTGCCAGATCGCCACCCAGACCCTTCGCTTCCATCGCCAGGCAGTGCGCGCCACTCACGTCAGTGCTGCAGAACTCGTCGACGCTGTCCTCAACCTCTACCAGGGCCGTCTCGCGAACTCCAGCATCAAGGTCGAAGCCACCTACGCCTCCCCCACGACTGTTTTGTGCTTTGAAAACGATATCCGCCAGGTCCTCAACAATCTCATCGCCAATGCAATCGACGCCATGCGCCAGGGAGGCCGCCTCATCGTCCGCGCCCACGACGCCATCGACTACTCCCCCGAATACCCCGAGGGCCGTTTGGGCATTCGCATCACCATCGCCGACACAGGCCACGGCATGTCCCCTGCCGTGCAGGCCCGCCTATTCGAGCCCTTTTACACCACTAAAGACCTTAACGGCACCGGCCTCGGCCTCTGGATTTCCGCCGGCATCATCTCTCGCCACAAGGGCCGTCTCACCTTCCGCAGCAACCAAGACTCGATCCACCATGGTTCTGTCTTTTCCCTCTTCCTCCCCTCGGTAGAAGAAGTTGGTATCGAGCCACAGTAACTCACCGTCTCTCGCGCCACAGGCGATGCGGCAGCAGGTAGGTAACTCCGCCAAACGTTTCCCATTGTGTCGATGTGCTGGTCAGTCCATGGTCAAATCCGACATCAACAACAAGGTTCTTCCGCACAGGGTACGATGCCGCCCACAGATTCCCCACAGCGTTGCCTCCCGTCAACGGCTGCGAGAAATGCCATATCTCGCCCGACACGGTAAATCGCCCCAGGGGATGAGAGACCGATAGCGTCTGACCAAACTGCGCCCGCCGCAAGCCGCTGTCTTCCTGCTCGGTTGCAATCCCATTCAAGTCGAAGTGAAACCCCAGCAGATCATCGCTCACCAGAACGATGGCGCTTTGGCGAAACGTGCCGATGTCGATCTCAGGCGCCGGACTCGCATGCAGCCGGTACATATAGCTGACAGAGACAGTGGGCCGCCTTCTCTCCCCAGGCAGCAGTACACCCTGAACCCCGAGAAACACCTCACCAACATGGTTCTCGGTATTGCTGCCGCCCGCCCGGCTATGGACGAGTGGTTCGATCAACAACAGCGCCTGCAACCTCGAAAATACCGCGAGTTTGGTTACTTGATTTAGACCGGTGCGCGTCGAAAACTCAGGGGAATGCTCCGCATACAGGAGACCGTTTTCAAACTGCAGATAGCCGACCGGAGTTAGCGTCGCCGGCGTCGAAACCGTAGGTCTGCCCGGATTGGCCTCTGGTATCGTCTCTGCTATCGTCTGGGCCTGAAAACTCCGTGCCACCAACAAGCATAGCGTTCCGATCAAAATATTCAGCTCTCGTTTCATTTCAATCTCCAAGGGCAGGAACAAAAACGCGCACGCAGCGGCTCATCACCGGTGGTCACAATGGCCTTGAAGTGGAGATAAGACTTAGCTGCGAGGAGGTTGCAGCGGAGAGGCAAACCATCCGCTCAAACGCGTCGCCGTAATTGGAACAGCCACATGCGGCAATAGCGAGATTTCAAGGTCCAGTGCATGCTCAACCCGCAGCAATTGAAAACCGCAGCACAAGCATGCCCCGATGCATTCATCCGGATGCGCCAACGAGGGTGCGGCCAGGGCATGCGCGGAGCCATTCGACACGGGCGCGTCATCGCAGTAAGGACAGTTGGGCGCGAAAGCAGCAACCGTAAATAGAAGGCTGCACAGCAACCAAACGCTCAAGGACTTCGATCGAGATGAAGATAGATGGTCCATGTTGCTCGCCTTAGAATAGCGGAAAATCTCTCGCAATTGCCGGACCGCGCCTCCAGACTTGGCGAGGCCTCGCAACTGGCCGAAATTGATGTGTTCCACTACCTCGCTGGCGCCGATAGCCTGTATCTCCAGCTTTATTCCGCGTGCCTGCGACCCTATCTGCGCGACGAGCCAATTGTTCAAAGAGCGAAGTATTATGTCTCCGGAGCCTTTTTTCACCGCTCATAAGCGCCGAAAGCGCCGACCATCACCGGAGACCTGAATGCCGCAAGCCTCAACCCGCCTCCTCCTAGCTGCACTGATCTCCGCAACAGCCGCCCACTCCCAGGCGCCCGTACAGACCAACACCACGCTCCTGGTCAACGTCGACCACCGCCCTGCCACCTCCCTCAACGGGGACTGGCATGTCATCGTCGACCAGTACGCCACAGGGCTCTACGACTTCCATCAGAATCTCCGGAAAGATGGCTTCTTCATGAACGCTCCGTTCAACCCCAACGGTCACCCGCAGGACTACAACTTCGCCAACGCCTCCACACTCAGGGTCCCGGGTGACTGGAACACCCAGCGCCCCGAGCTTCTCTACTACGAAGGGCCAATCTGGTACCAGCGCGATTTCGAGCACACGGCCAAACCCAACACCCGCACCTTCCTCCACTTCGGCGCCGCCAACTACCGTACCTTCGTCTGGGTCAACACGAAAAAGGTATGCGAGCACGAAGGCGGCTTCACCCCGTTCGACTGTGAAGTCACCAGTGTTCTCAAAGACGACAAAAACTTTGTTGTTCTGTCCGTCGATAACACCCGCATGGCCGATGGTGTCCCCACCCTCCAGA
>JAOAPF010000439.1 GCA_025462755.1 Edaphobacter sp. | reverse complement strand
AGACCGCATTAGCACCGCCGACTCTCTCGCCCTCTCCGCCAAGTCCTACACCATCACAGTCACCGGTACAGCCACCACCCCCACCGGCAGCACCCTCCAACACTCCACCACCGTAACCCTCCTCCTCGAGCAAGCGCAGTAATAAATGGCGGCCACGAAAGCGGGTGGGCCATCCTTTTCGGTCGCATCGAAAAGCGTGGATTATCGAGTGATAAACGAGACCGCTTTCCTGAAGAATTCTCTAGAAACCCTCCGATGTGGCCGGTTTGATCCACCACCGGGTGGCCGAAATTTCTCGGGGGCAGGCCGGGAAGGTCGATTGCTAAATAAGCAATCGTGGAATCTCGTATGCTCCACTCAACCAAATTGTTTGGCAGCAAACGGGCGGTTCTCCCTCGCACCAGACTGGGAATTCCAAGACCGTCGATGTTTGCCACTCAGGGACGGCCGGCGGTTGAGCAAACGTGACCGGAGCAACGATCAAAGCGGTTGCGAACAATGGTCTGAAGACCGTGCGTTGGACCATGATGGTCCTTGATGCGAGGGTTTCTATATAGACGTTTGTTTTTTCGATTCGCACGAAGTCTACAGACCTACTTGGGTGCTCATATTTGCGGAGTTCTGAGGGCTATGCCTCTTCGGTACGAATGCGGTTCTTCCAGTGGGATGCGACGAACCAGATGATGGCGGCAAGGAGGACGAGTTCTACACCGAGATGAAAGCGGTGGAAGATGGCTTTGAAGCGGGGGTCGGACTCCCACCGATCGCCGAGCTTCATGCCGACGTAGGCGAGGAAAAAACACCAGGGCCATGAGCCGATGAAGGTGTAGAGGTGGAAGCGAAGCTGGTTCATGCGGGCGATGCCGGCGGGCAAGGCGATGAAGGTTCGGACGACCGGGAGGAGGCGGCCGACGAGGACGGTGATGCCGCCGAATTTGCGGAAGTAGTGCTCGGTCCGGTCGAGGTCGTGGCGGCTGAGCAGGAGATAGCGGCCGAAGCGCTCTACGGCGGGGCGGCCTCCCCAGGCCCCGAGCCAGTAGGCAGGGATGGAACCGAGGTTGCAGCCGATGGCGCCGGCAGTGGCGACCCAGAAGAGCTTGAGCTGGCCGGTGTGAACGAGATAGCCGGCGAAGGGCATGATGATCTCGGAGGGGAGCGGGATGCAGGCCGACTCGATGCCCATGAGGAGGGTGATGCCCGCGTAGCCTCCTGCGGAGATGACTGCGATGATGAAGGCGGCTAGGGTGGTGATGATTCTCTCAGACATGCTGGTGCAGTATACCGGGATGAAACGCCGGCTGCAGATGCGCTAGCATTGAGTGTTGAGGAGAATTGCCATGTCAGATACCGTTGTCTCTCCGGCCGTAGATACTTCGTCTTCACCCGCATCCACTCCCACTGCGTCAGGCAGGCCTGCGAGCAGTTATGGGGCTGGTCTTCAGAATCAGCCGCAGGCCCAACCGCATGATCCGTCGAAGCCGCCGGTGAAGCGGCAGATTGTTTGCTTCAGCTTCTATAAAGTAATGCCGGAGTGGCGGAGGCTGCCCGCCGAAGAGAAGGCGGCACATAAGGCGGCCTTTGCCGAGGTACTGGCGAAGTGGAATAAGCCGGGGGAGTTTCTTTCGATGACCTATTCGACGATTGGGACGCGCGGCGATGTGGATATGTGTGTCTGGTCGATTGGGTATGGAGTGGATGAGCTGAATCAGATGCGGAGCGAGCTGATGCGGACGCCGCTGGGTGGGTATCTGAATTCGCCGCATAACTTTCTGGCGATGACGAAGCGTTCTCAGTATCAGATCGATCGGCCGGATGAGAGTGAGGGTGAAGGACGCGGGGCGATTCGTCCGGGCGGGCAGAAGTACATTTTTATCTATCCGTTCTGGAAGACTCGGGCCTGGTATCTGCTGCCGGCGACGGAACGGAAGCGGCTGATGGATGAGCATATCCGGATTGGGCTGATGTATCCGCGGGTGAAGCTGAATACGACTTATTCGTTTGGAATCGATGACCAGGAGTTTGTGGTGGCATTCGAGACGAACTTTCCGGAGGACTTTCTGGATCTAGTGCAGCAGTTGAGAGAGACGGAGATCAGCATGTATACGCTGCGGGACACTCCGATCTTCAGCTGTGTGCGGGTGCCGACTGCGGAGATGCTGGATCGATTGGGGTAAGAAGAACAACTGCAACCGCAACGACAGAGACCGGGTTCCTCGGTCCGCTCAGAATGTCAAGCATATTTTGTGTGTCAAAGAAGAGAGTAATGGCAACTAAGACAACTGTGGCGAAGCGTTCGAAGACCGTGAAGCCGACTTCGCCGGAGCGCGTTGCGGCGATTCTGGAGATTCTGGCGCGGACCTATCCGGGTGTGGTTTGTGCGCTGAATCATAAGACCGCGTGGGAGCTGACGGTTGCGACCATCCTGTCGGCGCAATGTACGGATGTACGAGTGAACCTCGTCACTCCGAAGTTGTTCAAGGCGTTTCCTACTCCAAGAGCAATGGCTGCTGCTTCCCTTCCCGAGTTGGAAGAGTTGATTCGGACCACGGGATTTTTTCGGAATAAGGCAAAGTCGATTCAGGGTGCGGCGCGGGTCGTAACGGAGGAGTTTGGGGGCAAGGTTCCTCAGAATATGGAGGCGATTCTGACGTTGCCGGGGGTGGCTCGGAAGACGGGGAATGTGGTGTTGGGGTCGTGGTATGGGATTGCTGAAGGAGTGGTCGTTGATACTCATGTAATGCGGTTGTCGCGGCGGCTGGAGTTGACTCTCGAGACTGCTCCCGAGAAGGTGGAGCGGGATCTGATGAAGATCATTCCGCAGGATCGGTGGATCGCGTTTTCGCATGAGTTGATCCATCATGGGCGGCAGATTTGTGTGGCTCGGAAGCCGCGGTGCGTGGACTGTACGCTGGAGAAGATTTGTAATTCGGTAGATAAGACCTGGAGCTCGCACTAGGGCGATTGACCGGTTCGCCGAAGAGTGCGTGGCGCATGGGTTTCCCGGAGGCCTGCCAGCACTTGACGGTCTCGTAGACGATGACGGTCGCGTAGGTAACAGCGATCCAGAGGCAGACCTCTTCGATGGGGAGCTGGCCCCACGCGGTGATCCGAACTCCGAGCATTTGTTCGTCGCGAAAGTTCCACCATCCGTAAGGGATCGCCAGGGTTGCCTCCCACAGGAGACTGACGAGGAGGACGAAGAAGGCTGCGAGGCTGAAGGCTCGCCAGTTGATGACGGGACTTGCCGATGGGAGCAGGGCCGATGAGGGGACGAGGGCGGTTAGCGAGAGGAAGATGAAATAGCCGGGGAAGCCGAGCGGGAAGGGCGAGAAAAATTTCTTGTAGATGATGGCGGTGCTGACGAGAACTATGGCGAGGATGATGGACTCGGGGTGGAGTTTGAGGAGCCGCTGGAACTGCTTTCGCTGGGCGGATTCGCTTTCGACGTTGTAGGCGGCGAGCCAGTATTGATCGAGCCAGATGTAGAGGAGCAGGACGCAATGAAAGCCGGTGAGATAGAAGGCGTACTCTTCGATGGGTACGGGAGCGCCGAGGGCTGGAGCCTTGATTCCGAGAGTTGCGGCCGGATTGGGAAACACGAAAAAGTAACGGGCGAAAAAGAAGTCGAGACCGGCGCCGACGGGAAAGAGCAGACCGATGGTCCACCAGAAACTTTTCTTCTCTATCTTTACGCTCTCAGCCGGGACGAACCAGAACGCAATGACAACGATGGGCACCAGGAACATCAATAGGCTGACGGTGTAGCCGTAGGGAGAGGCGCCTGGGGTGGTTGCAGCTGCGGGAAGCAACGCTGAGATCCGGATGGTGTGAAGAGTGAGCGCGGCCGGGACCACGATCATCGCCAGCATGGCAATGACAAGCATCGAACTGAGGCGCCGGGATGGAGGGGGGCTACGCATGCGGTTGCGAGAGGTGGGTGAGGAGAGCCTGGATGAGGCTGGGTATGGTCGATTCCGCGGCTTCTATGGTGGGAGAGTGGCCGAGGTCGCGGAGGGCTTGGCTGGTGATGGGGCCGATGGAGGCGAGCGTGATGTTGGGGGGGAGGGTCCGGTTGGCGGCTTCGAGGAGGGCGAAGAGGTTGCGGGCTGTTGAGGCGCTGGTGAAGGTAATGGCGTCAGGGTAGGCGGCTGGGGTGGAGAAGAGGTGTTGGAGGGCTGGGATGGAGTCGGGGGGGAGTTGGCTGCGGTAGGCTTCGGCGATAGTGACGGTGGCGCCGGCGGCGCTGAGGGCTTCGGGGAGAATGTCGCGAGCTTCGGCGGCGCGGACGATGAGGAAGGATTTGCCGGGTGCTTCGGGGAGGAGGGCGGCAGCGAGAGATTCGGCGATGTATTGGGGAGGGAGGAGGTCGACGATAAGTCCGATGCTGATTGCAGCGCTTAGAGTGGCGGGGCCGATGACTGCGATGTGTTTCGGGAGTTGGACGGATTTGAGGAGTTGGGCGGCGCGGCGGTGGAAGGCTTCGACGCCGTTGGGGCTGGTGAAGACGAGCCAGTCGTAGGTGCGGAGGCGGGTGAAGGCGGTGTCCAAGGCAGCGAAGGAGGCGGGGGGAGCGATTTCGATGGTCGGGATGAGGATGGGGGTCGCGCCGAGGGCTTCGAGGCGTGCGGCGAGATCGGAGGCCTGTTGGCGGGTCCGGGTGATGAGAATGCGCTTGTTGGTCAGGGTTGGCATTTTGTGGGTATTGTATGTCTCGTGCCCGGCGGAACCTCCGGGGTGGGAATTGTAACTCAGGGTGCTGCGCGACTTGGCTCTGCGGAGGTGCGAGGACATTGACTTTATCAAAGTTGTGGGCCTAGGATGCCGCGCCAAGGAGAATACTGCATGCCAACTTATATTTCGCTCTGCCGCTGGACCGTGCAAGGAGCCACAACGATCAAGGAAAGCCCGGCCCGGCTGGACGCCGCGAAGAAGTCGTTTGCGGAGGCTGGCATCAAGGTGCTGAGTTTCTATATGACCACAGGGAGCCATGACATGGTGATCATCACCGATGCGCCGAATGATGAGGTGCTGGCGAAGGCGCTGCTTTCCACGATTTCCAAGGGAGGGATCACGACGCAGACCTCTCGAGCGTTCACGGAAGATGAGTACCGGGCTATTCTCAAGAGCCTTTAGTGCTGATAGATCGAAACGCATGGCTTGGCCTCCTACCCCGTCAAGTGTGTACAAAGTCTTCAAAATAAAGGACCTAGGTTTGTACTTCCGGTGTGGAACTTCGGTTTAAAATGAAAAAGTCCGGCTGTCGCCGGACTTCTCTTCTTCACTGATCTCAATCACGAAAACTACGGTTTTACCAATTCACCGGTAAAAGCAAATGTGCCCAGGACTGTTCCTCCTCCGTCCAAGGGATTTCCTTGAAGCGGGAATGAAGTGAGTGTTTCGGTGCCGCTCACTTGATCGTGGTCAGAATCGAAACTGATCGTGTAATCGATGCGCACAACGTCTGCGTTTGGGGGGTAATCGAAGTCGAGTGTCTTTCCGACCACTCCACCCTTCCCATCTGGTTTCCACGAGCCGAGTTGGCTGGTAAAGAAGAATGTCGGCCCTCCCTGGTCGGCAGCGACTACGGACATGGTGTGATCCGCGTGCAGCGTAAGTACCGTGCGAGTGGTGAAGTTTCCACTCGAATCCTTAACGGTGGTGAGATAGGCGGCGCCATTGCGGGGACCTTCGGGATCGGCGGTGGCTCTCGGAGGACTCAGTAAGGCGATTGACCCCAGAGCCACAGTGAGGCTGAAGAAAGCGGGAAGACGTAGTTGTTGCATGTCCTTTGCTCCTTTCCTTTGGTTGAGAGATCGGGAATTCCGGGAATTAGCTTCGTCGGGAATTTATGTCTCGACGAAGCTACCGAGTGTTGGGGCGTGCAAACGGCGCGTCGTCCGCTTTCGGGAAAAGACCTGAAGGGCCGCTGCCAGGCGTGGAGCGTGGATTTATGTTGAGAAAACGCTTCTCAAAAAGAAGACCGGGTGATCACAGAAGCGAGAGCTTTGGACGTTTAGCGCTCCAGCGTCGCATTCTGGAAGAGTGTTTTGATTTGAGCCGGATGGAAATGCGGCTCACTTGTCCCAATAATTTGAGGGCCACGAGTGCGCTTTGGCGGCGACCTTCCATTACGTGTCTGCGCGCATCTGGAAAAGGAATATATCTCAGAATTGATTTGCGATCAAGGATCATTTAGCGCTTAGTTCGGGGTGATGATGAGTTGTGCGTTGGTTTGGCCGCACATGCCGTAGATGGCTCCGGACCTGCAGGCTCCTGCGGAGTACTTGTAGCAGCCAGGTTTTTTGGCCACCACGGAGACGGCGCGGTCGGAGCCGCCGA
Source organism: Edaphobacter sp. (assembly GCA_025462755.1). Classification (GTDB taxonomy): domain Bacteria; phylum Acidobacteriota; class Terriglobia; order Terriglobales; family Acidobacteriaceae; genus Edaphobacter. Next base: position 32,610 of record JAOAPF010000439.1, on the reverse strand, counting down.
TGATCGCTCCGGGCGGATCGAATGGAGATGCAGGGCCAAAGTCGACGACGAATCCTATGTCTTTGCCGGTGCTCTTCCACTGGACGGTTGTTCCCGGTTTGATGCAGAAGAGGGAGTTGCCCTTGGCGTTCGGGATGCCGGGAGTGACTGAAGCCGCGTTGGCTGTGCGTTTCACGTCGACGGAACATGGAGTGGACGGCGAGCCACAGGTATTCTCCGCCGTACACGTTTGTGCGGTGACTGTCGCGGGACAGGCGTAGCCGTTGCCCTTGGACTGGGCGGTTGCGCAGGTGGACACAAGGATTGGTAGTAACAGCGAAGCACACTTGAAGTCAAAGCGTCGATGGATAGTCATAGTTCGCCTCACACGATGGATTCGACGGCGCCGTGGCGGACTCCGTTAATGATGATGCTCGGCAGCAGATTTCAATCTGCTGCGCTAGTTGACGCCGGCGGTGCCTGCCCAATCGAGGACGTCAGAGAGTCTCCAGGGGTTCTGAGCCAGGTCCAACTGCAATTGACCTTGTTTGTCGAGGATCAACTGTGCCTGGGGATAGAGCATCCCGGTGCTCTTGCTCTTGTCCTGGGTGTTGAGCTCGAAGACGCCGGCCGTCAGATTGAAGGACTGCGATTGGGTGTCGAAGAAGGCTTCGCCAAATCGGATCTGGCGATTGGTGACGAAGACGATTTTGCGTCCGGTCGGCGTTGGCGTCATCTTGATGTAGGCGCAGTCGTAGCCGAGGGTGCCGGTGATCTCGACGTGGCCTACGGCCTTCATTTTCTGGAGGGCGTTGACGAGCCCCTGATTCTGGCCCTTCTCGAAGGCCTGGACCAGGGTGACTCTGTCGGCCGGCGTTGAGAACTCATAGATGTTCAGCGTGACGCCGATGTTCTGGCCCATCTGCGTGCCAGTGCCGAAGGCCTGGGCCTCGAGGGTTTCGTATTTGTCGCGGGCAAATCCGGGATGTGTCGCTAAGAGCGCGATGCCGACGACGACCACGAGGCACTTGCCGGCGATCCTGAAAGTTTTTGAGTCGTTGATTTTTGAAAGGATGGACATAGCACTCTCCAGTGGCTGCGATTATCGAGGGGGCCTGATCTCATCGCGAGTCTACGTCGGAGATTGCACGGGTAAAAGTAGCAAAATTACTGGTTTACGAGAGAAATAGCACTAGTATTTTTTCCCGTAGGACTGAAAGTGCGGGGGTTTCGATCAGGCGACGGGGGTGGGGAGCAGGTCGAGGGCGCCTTTGGAGATGAGGTCGTCCGCGACCCAGCGGCCCAGGGTGCAGGATGGGGTTTCATTGGTGGCTTCGGTGTCGATCTGGATCATGGTTTCGCCGTCAGGGGAGACGACCTGGGCGAGCATGCGCCACTTCCCTGCTTCCGTGGCGGGGGGGATGCAGTGGACGCCAATGGGGAGAGAACAGCCGCCGCCAAGGGCGTCGAGGGTGGTGCGTTCGGCTTCGATGGCGTAGCGGGTGTGGGGGTGCTCGAGGAAGGCGATGGCGTTGCGAATGTAGGCGTCGCGGGCCTCGTCGATTGGATGGGATGCGCTGCGGGTTTCGAGGGCGAGGGCTCCCTGGCCGGGCGCGGGACAGATTTCTTCGGGGGGGAAGCGGTAGTGGACGGACTCGGTGCGCTTAAGGCGGTCTAGGCCGGCGGCGGCGAGGACGAGGGCGTCGCATTGGCCTTGCTCGAGCTTGCGCAGGCGGGTGTCGATGTTGCCTCGGACTTCGACGAAGGTGACGTCGGGGCGGAGGGCGAGGATTTGCGCGCGGCGGCGTGGGCTGGTGGTACCGATACGGCCTCCGGTGGGGAGGGTGTGGAGGGCCCAGTACTGCTCGCAGACCCAGACGTCGCGGGCGTCGACGCGTTTGGGGATGGCGGCGAGAGTGAATTGCGGGGCTAGTTTTGTTGGCAGGTCTTTTAAGCTGTGGACAGCGAGGTCGATGCGGCCCTCTTCCAGGGCTTCTTCGATTTCTTTGATGAAGACACCTTTGCCATCGAGGTTGGGGGGCGGGACGAAGCCGGGTTGCTGCATACGGTCGCCAGTGGTGCGGATGATTTCGAGTTCGACGTGATAGCCGGCGTCGCGGAGGGCGTAGAGAATGTGGTTGGCCTGCCAGAGGGCGAGTTGGGAGCCTCGGCTGCCGATGCGGATGGGGTTGCGGGGATTGTTGTGCTCGCTACTCATAGTCTTAAGTAGGATACGGGATTGGCGGGTGGTTGGTTCGCCTTCGATCTAGTTGGCTGCTTGAAGAGGATGGGTTGATTCGGAGTTTAATCGAAGGAGCTTCGGCGGGCTGTGAATATCGATTCGATGATGGGAACTGCGGACCGATTCGATGCGGTCAATGCTTCAACAATGCACGCGAGATTAACGGGAGCAGGCATCGGCTGCTGTTGTGAGCCGATGCCTGCGTCTTTGCTGCTCTGCGAGTGGAGCGGGTTAGCGGTGACCGCCGCCTCCTCCGCCTCCACCGTGGAAGCCACCGCCGCCTCCGTGGAAGCCACCGCCGCCAGCACCGCCGTGGAAGCCCTCTCCGCCTGCTCTGACTGCGCCGCCGCGATACCCGCCCGCGGGATAGCCGCCGCGGTAGAAGCCTCGGCCGTAGCCGCCGCCGTAGATGAAGCCGCCGCCGCGGATGTAATAGGGCGAGTAGAAGCCGTAGCCGAACGGGCTCCAGAACAGACCATTGCTGGGCAGCCAGGTGTAGCCGTAGGGGCCGCCAGCCCAGTACCAGCCGGGATAGAAGCCAGAGTTGCCTGCGTATTCCTCAGCTAGATTCAGATTGGCCTGGCCGAGGTAGTTTGAGCGGAGGCTGCTCCATTTATAGAGCGGGTCCGCCTTTGCCTGGTCTTTGTTGAAGCCCTGCGGCTTGACTAGGTCGCCGTTGAGCACAAGCTGATGGCCGCCTTTGACGTCGATGGGCTTGACGTTGGCCTGGAGGTTGGCTCCGGCATAGACGGCGGCTTTGCCGTCGAAGACGCGCACGGTGGCGTTGCCGGCGTCGAAGGCGTAGAGGCCATTCTTGAGAAGCTGAGTCTGGCCATTCTTCAGGTCAATGAGAACGGTGTTTTGCGGATAGATCTGATCGACTTCGACGTTGGCTCGGCCCTGCTCGAGTCTGACCTCGGTGTGGGTGAGATCGGTGGAGACCATCTGGACGGTACTGTCGTCTCCGAGACGGAGAAAGATTCCGGGCGTGAGCAGGATTTCGGCCTTACCGTTTGCGGTAGCGAGAACCTGGCCGGCTTGCATGGTGGTGCTGCCTACAGACTGGGGAGATAGGGAACGGCCTTCTATGGAGGCCTGACCTTCAACGTAGTTGAGAGTTCCTGGAAGGGCTGCGTTCGTGCTTTGCCCGAAGGCTGTCGCGCACAGAGTCACCAGGGGGAGCATCAACGATAGCACTTTTGACCTTGGCATAATCCTTAAAACCTCTGTGTGTTTAGATGTGTCAAGTTGCAAAAGGACACTAACGCAAAGTGGCGTCATTACAGGGTTTTGACATACTTTTGGAACGCGCAACTATTGATACATTGTTGTGTTTAAGGTCTGGTGTGTGGGCGAAAAAGTGTGCTTTGCTTTTCTGCTTTCTAGCATGAGATGTGATTGGCATCACAACGACCACTTCGTCACGACATTTGATCTTCCCAGTTTTTCTGGAGCACCTGGAGTTCGGCCGTGGGTCGGAGTGTGCGGCGCGCGGATCTCGCGTATGCCCTCGTCCTTTTTAGCGGGAGGGCACGTTCAGTAGCGGTGGCTATTCTGTGTCTTTGGGGCGGGTGGATTCGCGGAGGGCGGTCAGCTGCGGGTGGAGGAGTTTGGCGGTCAGGGCGCGGGTGAGGGACTCGACGGCTTCGCGTTGTTGCGGGGTGAGGCCAGCTAGTTTGGATTGCGAGCGGGCCAGTTCGGCTTCGCGGATGGTTTCGGCTTGCTGTTGGAGGGCTTTGATGGCGGGGACGGCGTCGCGGGACTGGAGGCGTTCGTGATATTTTTCCACTTCCCTGCTGACGATGGTCTCGGCTGCGGCGGCTTCGCGGCTGCGATCGGCGAGGTTTGCGGCGGCGACCTGCTGTAGGTCGTCGATGTCGTAGACGAAGCAGCCTTCGACCTCGTTCATGCGGGGGTCGACATCGCGGGGGACGGCGATGTCGATGAAGAACATGGGGCGGTTGCGCCGGCTTTGCAGGAAGTGCTGGCCGTGAGAGCGGCCGAAGATTTTTTGGGGGGCACCGGTGGAGGTGATGACGATGTCGGCGCGGGGGGCCTCCTGGTAGAGGTCGTCGAAGTGGATGGCTTCGGTTTGGACGGTGAGGCTGGCGAAGTTGGCAGCCATCTTTTCGGCGCGGGATTGGGTCCTGTTGGCGACGAGGATGGAGGAGGCTCCGTGCTCGATGAGGTGGCGGGCGGCTAGCTCGGACATTTTGCCTGCGCCTACAAGGAGTACGGTTTTTCTCTCGAGCGAGCCGAAGATTTTCCGGGCGAGGTCTGCGGCTACAGAGGCGATGGAGACTGAGCTGGAGCCGATTTGGGTTTCGCTGCGGATTTTTTTCGCTACGGTGAAGGTGCGCTGGAGGAGGATTTCGAGGTGAGTGGAGACGGCGCCGACTTCGCGGGCGATGGTGTAGGACTCTTTAACCTGACCGAGGATTTGCGGCTCGCCTACGACCATGCTGTCGAGGGAGCTGGCGACGCGGAAGAGGTGGCGGACGGCTTCGCGCTCGCGAAATTCGTAGAGGTGGGGCTGGATGTCGTTGGGCGGGACGGCGAAGTATTCGTGAAGAAAACGGAGGAGGTCGGCTTTGGTCTGGGGTTGGAGGCTGGCGGCTTCGGCGGTGTCGTCCTGGAGAGTGAGGAGTTCGACGCGGTTGCAGGTGGAGAGGATGAGGCCTTCGCGGATGCCGGGCTGGTGGAGGAGGGTGCGGGTGGCGTCGGCGAGGCGGGTGGAGGGGATGGCGAGACGCTCGCGGACCTCGATGGGGGCGGTGTTGTGGTTGATGCCGAGAAGGACGAGACGCCCCTGGGTCGCCGCAGGACTGGATTGGAGTTTGGCTGGGGGCTTGGATTGGGACTTGGATGGGTTCATGGGGCGTTGAACCTGTGGACGGCGGAGAACTGGTTGGCGGCCCAGACGGCGAGGACGAGGAAGAAGACGAAGCTGGAGAGGTAGACGGCTCGACGTCCGCGGAGGCCGGCGATGCGGCGGATGTGAATCATCGCAATGTAGACCAGCCACATGGCAAAGGCAAGGAGGATCTTGGGGTCGCGGAAGTAGGACGCCCCTACGGTGGCCTGGGCGATGAGAGAGCCGATGAGCAGGCCGGCGGTCATGCAGGGGAAGCCGAAGAGGAGGGACTTGAGGGCAATCTGGTCGATCGTTTCGAGCGGCGGAAGCCAGGTGAGGGTGGGGGATTTTTGTTTGAGGCGGCGCTCTTGAATTAAGTAGAGCAATGAGGCGAGGAGGGAGAGCAGCAGGGCTGCGTAGGCGGCGAGCAGGAGAGCAACGTGGAGGAAGATCCAACCTGTGTGGATCATGGGAGAGGTTGTTGTCTCCTGGCCGGGATGGAAGGCGGGGACTAGGCCGAGAAGGAAACAGACGGGAAGGATGAAGACGCCAAAGGAGAAGGTCTTGTATCGCCAATAGGCCAGGAGAAACGCTAAGGCGAGGAGGAGGCCGAGGAGGGTCTGGGTTTCGTGGGTATCGACCGGGAGGCGATGGTGGGCGGCGTTGAGCATCTCGGCAAGGGAGACGAAGTGGAAGAGGACGGCAGCGATGGTCGCAGGGATGGCGATGTGGCGCCAGCGCGGGCGGTCGTAGAGGGCAGCGGGCAGGACCGCGAGCGCGGCTATGCCGTAGAGGAAGACCGCGACTCTGAGCCAGAGGAGGGACATGATGATCGTTCGCCAGCGCCTAAACTCGCGAATCTTCAGTATATCGGGTATCGAAGGGTCGGGCGCGTATTTAGGGGTCTATTGACGGTGTGGGGAGGCTCTGCGAGACTCACGCCTATGCGATACGGCGGAAGGGTGGAGTATGCCCAGGAAAGGAAGATGCGGGAGCGGAATACGCGTCTTTACCGGCTGGCGCACTGGCCTATATGGATATGGGTGTTCTTTCTGGCGCCGGGTCCGCTGACGTTTACGCTGTTTGCGCACGGGTTTGGCCGGGGCAATCTGGCGTGGCTGACGGTGGTGATAATGGGGACAGGTGCGGCGGGGATGCGGGGGCAGCTGCCGGGCGTGGAACCGCGGCCGTATATTCTGCGCTTCGATGAGGACAGGCCGAATCCACTGTATCGACGGGTTTGTTACACGTTCGCGTGGAGCGCTGTGGGGTGCTTTGCGCTGATGAATCTGATCGGCCTGGTGATCGCGATGGCGAGCGGGGTCTGGTACATGAAGCAGATCTACCACTACGTCTACTTCCCTGTTTGCGGAACGATCCTGTTGCTGGGCGCGTTGGGGGTGCTGCCGCGGGTGCGGCGATCGACGAAGGGTGAGGGGACGGAGCGGCGGTACTTCTATGGGTCGGTTTGGGCGGTGACGGTGGCACAGGCGTTACTGCTGGTGATGTGGAAGGTGCTGCCGCAGACGCGGGCGGTGACTGCTTTGAAGCTGGCGGTGTTTGTTGGTGCGCTTGTCGTGCTGGGTGTGGCGGCGTATCGGGGGGCGCTGCCGCGGACTCGGCCTATTGTGCCGGGGGAGTCTATGGTTGCCGACTGATTCTTCCGGTAGCGCCTGAGGGCAAATAATAATAATAAGGACGCTTCGGCGATTGAACCACCGGTTCCCAGAAGCGGAACCTGGGGCATCCCAGTGGGGGTTTGCTGCGATTTCCCAATCCTTCGCATTCCATGAGATACCAGCTAAGACTTTTCTTTTCCGATGCAATCTGCAATTTCTTGCATAGCCTCTCGAAAGATTTGCGCAAGAGCCTTGTAAAGACGCTGGTTTTCTTTTGGCAACGAACGTGCATGAGAATCCTTGCAATCTCTAACTCCCTAACTACAAGGATTACTGTGAAAAAGCTGTTTGTTAAACTTCTGCCTTCGATCTTCGCTCTTACCCTTTGCTCAAGCCCGTTTCTGTATGCGGGAACTATTGATAATTTCACGCTTACTGAAAACAACTCCGACGTGTTCACGTTTTCGCTGGATTCTTCTCCGGTAGTGAGCACATCCAACGGTGGCTATTTCTCGATCAAGAATGTGGCCTATGACCTTAACGGGGTTGCTCAGACGCCAGAGACTTTCTACTTTTACACCGCCGGTCTGGGTGGCGGAGTCAGTTCCAGTGAGTTCAATTTTGGAAATCCGCAGCTTTTTTCAGGCTCCACCAGCGCACCCACATTCCTTACGGGCGTCTTCGCCAGTTACGACTTTGTGGTGTCGGCGCCTGCCACCGTTACCATCACTCCGGCAACCTCGCCCGTTCCTGAACCATCTAGCATCATCCTTTTTGGCACCGGCATTCTCGGCGCAGCAGGAGCGCTGAAGAGGAACCTTCGCTCCTAACTGTGAAGTTTCGAGCGGTCCATCGGCACTCACGGCCACACTGTTTGGAGCGGCAGACGAAACTGCCGCTCCAAGCAGATCGAAAGGAACGACTAGCTGGCTTTGGCCAGGGCTGGGGTTTTGGCCAGGGTTTCGATGATCTTTTTGCTGAAGGCGGGGATGTCTTCGGGTCTGCGGCTGGTGATGATGTTGCCGTCCTGGACGACCTCTTTGTCGACCCATTTGGCGCCGGCGTTTTTAAGGTCGGTGTGGACGGAGGGCCATGACGTGACGGTCTTGCCTTTAACGACGTCGGCTTCGATGAGGCCCCAGGGGCCATGGCAGATGGCGGCTACGGGTTTTCCGGATTCGACGAACTGCTTGATGAAGGCTACGGCGTTGCGATCGGTGCGGAGTTTGTCGGGGTTGATCTGGCCGCCAGGGAGGATGAGGGCGTCATAGTCGGTGGGTCTGACGTCGTTGACAAGGTGGTCGACTTTGACGGACTTGCCCCAGTCGGTCTTGTCCCAGCCCTTGATCTGGCCGGGTTTGATGGAGAGGACGTCAACTTTTGCTCCTGCTTTCTCTAGATCTCTCTTGGGCTCGGTGAGTTCAACCTGCTCGTAGCCATCGGTGGCGAGGATGGCAACCTTTTTACCCTTAATGGATGATTTGAACATTCGGTTCTCCTGTGTGGCTCGACTTGGGTTTGCGTGCGCGAGTGGATTGCTCCCTCAGGAGAGTGAGAGGGTGGTTTGGCTGATGGGGTTGTCAATAGCGAGTGGTGTTGGGCTTTGAGGTTTGCGTTGCGGTATTCTGGCGTTTCTGCTTATGGGGAATGAAACGACAAGTGAAGCTACGCTGACACCGGTGATGCGGCAGTACTTTGCGGCGAAAGAACAGTATCCGGACTGCCTGATGTTCTGCAGGATCGGGGACTTCTATGAGTTGTTCTATGAGGATGCGATCCTAGTGTCGCGTGTGCTACAGCTTACGCTGACCGCGAGAGACAGAGAGAAGAAGCAGCCGATGTGCGGGGTTCCGTATCATGCGGCCGAAGGCTATGTGCAGAAGCTGCTGCGCCTGGGGTACAAGATTGCCTTGTGCGAGCAGATGGAGGACCCGAAGCAGACGAAGACGATTGTGCGACGGGAGGTGACTCGGGTTTTGACGCCTGGGACGGCGCTCGATCCTACTCTGGGGGCGGAGCAGAGTAATTATTTGGCTAGTATTTGTGTGTTGGGTTCTGGGGCTTCGCAGATTTGTGGGTTGGCTTTGCTGGATCTCTCTACCGGGGAGTTTCGGGCTACGGAGTTTTCGGGTGTAAGCGCATGGGCTGCGGTTGTGGATGAAGTGGGTAGGGTTCGTCCGGTGGAGTTGTTGTATGGGGCGGGGTTGTTGGGTGGGGTTGGTGCGAGCGGGACGTTAGGACTCGGTGAGGAAAACAAGCAACAACAAAAGAAAAATGCGGGGGTTCTTCGCTCCGCACAGAGTGACAACAACATTCAAAAAAGGGGGGGCTCGGAGGCGGAGGCCAGCGCAGGTTTGGATGGGATTCGGACGAAGACGGCGCTGGAGGAGTGGGTGTTTACGGCGGAGTATGCGGTCCCTCTGGTGCGGAATCATTTCAAGGTGCATTCGCTGGATGGTATGGGGCTGGGTGGGCATGAATTTGCGGCTGTAGCGGCGGGGGCTTTGCTGCACTACATGCGGCAGACCAAGCAGGGTGGATTGGAGCACGTGGATGGGTTGCGGTTCTATGAGCGGTCGACTTGTCTTGAGCTTGATGCGGTGAGTGTGCGGAACCTGGAGCTGGTGGAGCCGCTGTTTTCAGGAGAGTCGGCGCAGACTACGTTGTTCTACACGATGGATGCCTGTTGTACGCCGATGGGAAAGCGATTGTTGCGGGCTTCGCTGCTGCGGCCGGCTAGTGGGTTGAGGGAGATTGAGGCTCGGCTGGAGGCGGTGGGTGAGGCTGCGGGGGATTTGAGGCGGCGGGAGGGGCTGCGGCGGTCGATGGATGGAGTGCTCGATTTGGAACGGCTGCTGGGGAGGGTGGCGCTGGATTCTGCTGGGCCAAGAGAGATGATGTCGCTGGCGAAGACGTTTGGTTGTCTGCCGGGGGTGGTGGTGGCGGTGAAGATGTTTGAGAGTGCGAAGTGGCGTGAGTTGGGTGGGAGTGTCGATCCACTGGAGGATCTGCACGAGATGATTGTGCGGACGATTGCGGAGGAGCCGCCGGTTTCGCTGGGGGATGGTGGGGCGATTCGCGAGGGTGTCGATGCTGAGCTGGATGAGCTGCGGGAGTTGAGCAAGAGTGGGCGGCAGTCGCTGGCGGCGATTGAGGAGCGGGAGAGGGCGCGGACTGGGATTGGGTCGCTGAAGGTGCGGTTCAATACGGTTTTCGGATATTACCTGGAGGTTACAAAGGCGAATGCGAAGGCAGTGCCGGCGGATTATGAGCGGAAGCAGACGCTGGTGAATGCGGAGCGGTTTACGACGCCGGAGTTGAAGGAGTATGAGACGAAGATTTTGACCGCGCAGGAGCGGAGTGGAGAGATCGAGCGGCGGATCTTTGCGGAGTTGCGGCGGCAGTTGCTGGAGGCGGCTGGACGGATGCGGGAGACGGCGCGGAAGGTGGCGGAGATTGATCTGCTGGGCTGCTTTGCGCATCTGGCTGCGTTGCGCGGGTGGGTGAAGCCGCAGGTGGAGGAGTCGGGCGTGCTGGAGTTTGTGCAGGCGCGGCATCCGGTGGTGGAGCGGCGGCTGGAGGAGTCGGGTGGTGGGCGATTTGTGCCGAACTCGGTTTATATGGATGTCGGCTTGGATGCAAAGACGGGGCCGGCAGTGTTGTTGATTACGGGGCCGAATATGGGGGGCAAGAGTACGTATCTGCGGATGGCGGCGCTGTTGGTTGTGATGGCGCAGATGGGCTGCTTTGTTCCGGCGGAGAGGATGCGGCTGGGATTGGTGGACCGCATTTATACGCGGATTGGCGCGAGTGATAATGTCGCTCGCGGACGGTCTACGTTCATGGTGGAGATGACTGAGACGGCGGCGATTTTGAATACGGCTACGAACCGGTCGCTGGTGTTGCTGGATGAGATGGGGCGTGGCACGGCTACGTATGATGGGTTGAGTCTGGCGTGGGCTACGGTGGAACATTTACATGATCAAATTGGGGCGCGGACGCTGTTTGCGACGCACTACCATGAGCTGACGCTGCTGGCGGAGCGGCTGGAGCGGCTGACGAATCTGCGGGTGACGGTGAAGGAGACGACAGGAGGGATTGTGTTTCTGCATACGGTGGAGGCGGGGCCGGCTAGTAAGAGCTATGGAATTGAGGTTGCTAAGCTGGCGGGTTTGCCTGCGGGTGTGATTGCGCGGGCGCGCGAGGTGTTGAAGGTACATGAGAAGGCGGAGACGCAACAGGTGCGGGAGGCTTCGCCCGCGGCGGCGCAGATGCAGATGACGATGTTCACTCCGCTTTCGCAGAGGATTGTGGACCGGCTGGCGGAGGCGGATGTGGATGGTTTGACGCCGAGAGAGGCGCTGAATTTGCTTGCGGAGTTGCAGCGGGAGTTGAAGGGATAGTGGGAGAGAACAGGCAACGACAACAGCAACCGCAGGTGCTTCGATTGCGTCACTCGCAAAGTGCGCGAGTGACTTTGCTCAGGACGACAATTTTTATGAGAGACGAAAAGGCTGGATGATCGGTGATCAGATGAAGAGCATGGTCGTAGCGGGAGTGATGAGTGGGACTTCCGCGGATGGGGTGGATGTGGCGGTGTGCCGGATTTCGCCGGCGCGGGTGAAGGGCGGAATGCCAGTTGTGAAGCTGCTGGGGCACGTGGGGGTGGCTTATCCGAAGGCCGTGCGGGCTGCGGTGCTGGGCGCGATGGATGCGGAGGCGATCTCGGTTGCGGAGCTGGCGAGATTGAACTGGCGGCTGGGTGAGGTGTATGCGGATGCGGTGGAGAAGGCTCAGGAGAAGGTTGGAGTGAAGGTGGGGCTGGTGGGGTGTCACGGGCAGACGGTGTATCACCAGGGAGCGGCGGAGAAATATCTGGGGAGAGTGCTGCGGGCTACGTGGCAGATGGGTGAGGCGGCGGTGATTGCAGAGCGATTGCGAGTTCCGGTGGTGAGTGACTTTCGGCCGGCGGATGTTGCTGCGGGTGGGCAGGGGGCTCCGCTGGTGCCGATGCTGGATTACTGTATGTTTCGTTCGTCGACAGTGAGCAGGGTGCTGCAGAACCTGGGAGGGATCGGGAATTTGACGGCGATTCCTGCGGGGGCGAGCGTGGATGGCGTGATGGCGTTCGATACGGGGCCGGGGAACATGGTGATGGATGCTTGTATGCGGCGGCTGTATGAGCGGGAGTTTGATAAGGGCGGGGTGGTGGCTCGGACGGGCAAGGTGTTGAAGGATGTGGTGGAGTGGATTTTGGAGGAGGGGTACTTCTCTGCCCTGCCGCCGAAGTCTTGCGGGCGTGAGCAGTTTGGCGAGGCGTTTGTTTCGCGATTTATTGCGATGTGCCGGAAGGCGGGTGGACGAGTGGACCGCGATGAGGACGTTGTGACTACGGCAACGGCTTTGACGGCGGCTTCCGTTGTGGATGCTTATCGGCGATTTGTTTCGGGGCATGTTGGGAAGACGGCTCTGTTGGCTCCGGTGGAGTTTGTAGTGGCAGGCGGTGGCGCGAAAAACGACGTGTTGATGGGGATGCTGCGGGATGGATTGGGACCGCTGAAGGTGAAGGTGAGGATGATGGAGGAGTTGGGCGTTCCGGCTCAGGCTAAGGAGGCGGTGGCGTTTGCTCTGATGGCGTGGTTGAGTTGGAATGAATTGCCGGGGAATGTTCCCGCGGCTACGGGTGCGAGGCGGGCGGTGGTGTTGGGGAAGGTTAGCCGCGGATGATTTTTGCGGCTGGACGGAAGAAAGCGGTTCGCTTCGCGAATACCCCACCTTATCGCGATGAGACTGCGAAAGGATGGGGCACCCGGTTTTGTACCCGAACCTGTACCCGGATTTTGGGGGGCGTGATGGTGGTTGGGTGCTTGTTGATGGCTGGGTGTCGGGGACGGGTGGAAGAGCCGGGCTCGGTGGTGATGATTATTGAGAGTAGTCCGAATAATCTGGATCTGCGGGTGGGGACGGATGCGCAGTCGGAGCGGGTGGGTGGGCAGATCTTTGATGCGCTGGTGAAGAAGGATGAGCATTATGAATTGCAGCCGTGGCTGGCTGCGAGTTGGGAGCAGCCGGATGCGCTGACTTGGGTGTTTCATCTGCGGGATGGGGTGCGGTTTCATGATGGAAGGCCGCTTGAGGCGGCGGATGTGGCTTACACGATTCAGAGTTTGATCGATGGGTCGCTAGTCACGGCGAAGGGTGGGAACTTTGCGGCTGTGGATTGGGCGGAGGCGCGGGATCGGCTTACGGTGGTGGTGCGGATGCAGCGGCCGGATTCGGGATTGTTGTTCAATATGAGCGATGGGTTGTTTGGGGTGGTACCTCGGGGTTCGGGGAGGGATTTTGGGTTGCATCCCGTTGGGTCGGGGCCGTTCAAGTTTGTCAGTGCGGTGCAGGATAAAGAGGTGATCGTGGAGCGGAACCACGATTACTGGGCGGATCGGGCTAGCGCGATGCCTGCGATGGCGGCAGGGGCGCAGAGGATCGAGCGGATAGGGTTTACGGTGGTGCCGGATACGATTACGAGCGCGCTGGAGTTGAAGAAAGGGTCGGCTGATCTGGCGAGCAATGTGGTGACGCTGGATATGGTGCATACGCTGGAGGCACAGCCGAATCTGAAGGTAGAGTCGGGCGCGGGGTCGCCGGTGGTTTATGTAACTTTCAATGTTACAGATAAAGTATTGAAGGACAAGCGGGTGCGGCAGGCGGTGGCCTGTGCGATTGATCGGCAGGCGATTGTCGATGCTATATGGCGTGGGCAGGCTCGGCTGGCGAATACTTTGTTGCCCACGGGACATTGGGCAGCGGCTACCGATGCTGAGCTGGCGCAGTATCCGCATGATGTGGCTCGGGCGCAGCGGTTGCTGGAGGAGGCGGGGTTCCCTGCTAAGAAGGACGGCGTGCGAATGCGGTTGACGATGAAGACGAGCACGGATGAGACGACTCGACTGATGGCGGCGGTGTTGCAGCAGCAGTTGAGGGCGGCGGGGATCCAGCTTGAAATTCGGTCGGCGGAGTTTGGGACATTTTATGCGGATGTGACCAAGGGTGCGTTTCAGATTTATGCGCTGCGTTGGATTGGGAGTAACGAAGACCCCGACATTTTTCGGTATGCGTACGGATCGGGGAGTTTTCCTCCGAAGGGTGGGAATCGGGGACGGTATTCCAATCCGCGGGTGGATGCTTTGTTGGCAGAGGCTTCGGCTTCGCTGGATCGGGCGGTGAGGAAGAAGGACTATGTGGAGGTGCAGCAGATTCTGGCGGAAGAGTTGCCGGGGATTCCGCTGTGGTATCCGAATAATGAGGTGGTGCACACGCGGCGCTTGGTGGATGTGCGGCCGCGAGCGTCCGGCAACTTAGACTTTTTACGAGAGGCCGAAGTTACCGGGCACGTTGCGCGTTAGTGGCTATGCTTGTTTCGGCTGCCAGAGGGCGATAGTGGCACCCGTCGGATCGCTGAGGACGCTCATGTGGCCGTGGCCCATGACCTCGCGGACATCGACGATGACCTTGGCGCCGAGGGACTTTGCCTTCGCGGTGGCGGCGTTGATGTCGTCGACGCCGACATAGGGCAGCCACATAGAGGGCGCGCCGGGCATGGGATGTTTCATCATGCCGCCGATGGGAGTGTCGCCGTTCTTGATGAAGGTGTAGTCCATTTCCATGTTGGGTACGTCTTCGAGTTTCCAGTCGAAGAGTTTTGAGTAGAAGGCCTTCGAGGGGCTGAGGTCGGTGGTGTTGAGTTCTACGTAGACGAACGGATTTGCCATGATCTCTCCTTGGTACGGCTTTAGTGGCGTTGCGAACTGACAGGAACGAAGACTATCTCCATCGGTCTTCAGCGAATCGGTTTTCAGTTGATCAACGATCGACTAGATGGCCGTTGTGACAGTGCGCTGCAGGCGGTTCAGGCAGCCGTTCCAGCCTTCGTTATGTTTGTCGCGGTCTTCGGTGTTGGTGAACTGCTCGTGGGTGATGGTGACTTTGGTGGCCTCGCCATCGGGGGCGAAGTCGACGGTGACGAGAGTGTCGGTCATGGGGCCGCCTTCCCAGCGCCACGTGTAGACGAGTTTTCGGGGCGGGTCGATGAGGCGGTAGGTGCCGAGGATGGTGTGGACGTTGCCGCCTTTGTGGGTGATGACGATGCGGTACTCGTGGCCTACCCGGAGGTCGACGTTGGCCTTAGTGGTGTAGTCGTCGGTGGGCGCGAACCACTGGCCGAGTTGGTTGGCGTCGGTCCACGCTTTGAAGACGCGTTCGACCGATGCGGGGTAGGTGCGAGAGATCAGGAGCGACGACGGGGATGCGACGGCTGCTTGCGACATGCTTTGTTCTCCTCTTTTTTGGGATCGGTTTGCTGAAGAAATTTGCCTAGGTTGTCGAGTTGGTTCTCCCAGAAGACGCGGTAGAGGGAGAGCCAGTCGGCGGCCTGCTGCATGGGGGCTACGGTGAGGCGGCACATGCGGACCCGGCCAGTTTTTTTCTGCTCGATGAGGCCGGCTTGCTCGAGGACGTTGAGGTGCTTCAGGATGGCCGGCATGGAGATGCTGTGCGGGCTCGCCAGCTGAGTGACGGAGGCATGGCCTCGTTGCAGCGTGGTGAGGATGGTTCGACGCGTGGGGTCGCTGAGGGCAGCGAAGGTGGCGTCGAGGCTAGACAAATACTTAACCATAAGGTTATGTATTACGGGATGGCGTGTCGTGTCAAGCGGACTTAGGGGAAATTACTTTATTGGTTTAGATTATTGGGTTATTTGTCGTGACGTTTCAGTTTTTGCTGAACTGTAATTCGAGAAGGATGTCAGCGGGCTATCGGGCTGGTAAGCTTAGGCTAACCAATCAGCCAAGTTTTAGAAGAGGATGCGGCGCAGAGCGGCAACGTTCTTGAACCAACAACTGAAGCCGATGTGGCGAACCGTCGGCGAGGCAAAGCAGCGCTCGAAGGAAACAGTTTTAGGACACATTAACTGGACCGGGGAATGAATGGCCAAGCGGAGTAAGGATTTCATCACCAGGCGCAGCTTCGTTCGAAAGGCCGGGATTGTAGCGGCAGGGTCCACGCTCAGTTGCGCGGTGGGCTGCGGCGCGAGTGAGTTCTACCCCGCTCTGCCTTGCCTGAGCGACGTGGCGGCTCCGGCCCCGATCGGTGCAATGACCTATATCAAGGCGTCGGAGATCGGCTGCGCATTGGACTGCGATCTTTCAACGGGCCGCAACAAGCTCACGGGTGGCGCGGCGACGGATGATGCGCCACGCATCAATGCCGCTATGGCGGGCGCGACGGCTAGCCACCCGATCACGCTGATCCTCGATGGAAGCGCGTTGATCTCGGGGCTGTTTCTTCCTGCGGGAGGGTATTGGAGCATCGCGGGCCTAGGCTGCGGGACTGGGTTCTTCATCAAGTCAGGGACGAACAATGACGGCATCCATAATGGAGGGCCGAGGGCGGCCGTGCCATCGGATCCGGGAAACGTAACTCCAGGGATTTCGGTCCCGGCGCGAGGCAGTAGTGTCTCCCTAAGCAACTTCGAGTTGAACGGTAACGCGGGAAATGGTCACAACGGGGATTCGACGACTGGACGGGTGCAAGGAGTGGGCGAGGGAGCAGGGGCGACTTGGTACTTCGGGATCAATCTGATGAACTTGAACAACATCACGCTGGTGAACCTGGGCATTGTGAACACCCCCGCGTATCACATTCGGCTCTCGAACGTAGGCAATGTCACGGTATCTGGATGCACCACGTACAGCACTGCTCCGAGCACCGACGGCGTGCACTTCGACGGACCGGCGAACGATATCGCGATCTCGAACTGCAACTTCACCTGCGGGGATGATGCGATTGCACTGAACTGCCCGGAAGGCTACACCGGCGATATCTCACGGGTCACCGTCACCGGCTGCACGTTTAACAGCCTGACGATGTTACGGCTTTACTCCACCACCTGGGGGAAGAGGTTCAACATCGACTCGGTGACGGTGAGCGATTGCAATGGCACGTTGACGCGGGCGGCCTTTACGATCGGAGAGGGGTCAGACGGCAATCCCAACTCGGTCGACGGCCTGAGCGTCTCGAATTGCAAGATCGTTGCGCCGGCCGTGCTCGAGCTTGAGGCCAATTTCGGCGTGGCGACGTTCAGCAATGTTACGTTGACGCCGCTCGATAGCAATCAGGATGTCGGCTATGCCTTTGCTCGTACTTCTTCCGCGTACTTCCCCCTTGTGTACTCGGGGGCGAGCCTGGTGCTCGAGAACTGTGTCATTCAGCGGAATAAAAATCACGCGGTTGCTGCGCTGATTCTCGAAGACGGCTCGACGATCGAGAGCATCGAATTCAACGGCTTCTCGGTGCAGGATGCGGCCGGCAGTTCGTTTGCCATGGCGCCTGAACTGCTGAAAATCGTTTCGGGAAGGATCAGGCGGGTGGTCATCAGTGCGCTGGATAGCGCGCGGATCAGTGCGCCGGTCTCCGCAGGCCGAATTTCAAGCGTCGGCAGTTTCAGTGGAGCGGGTGTGCTGAACACCGGATGGCAGTTTCAGGATAACTCGATGTTGAATTGGTCGCCCTATATGTCGGCGAATACACACCGGGCGTCAATAAAGGTGGGAGGAGTGGTGCGCCCCTATCCTTGATCTGTTTCTTATTGACCTAACCTCTTCGCGGAAGAAGGCCCTTGGGAAAAGCATGGTGCTCAAGGATTCGAACCCCTGACGGGTTAGGAGCTCTGAATATTCGTGGTTGCCCCCCAGGGATTCGAACCCCGATTGATCGGTTCAGAGCCGACTGTCCTACCATTGAACGAGGGGGCAACAGATTGAAGGAGCCGCAGATGGTCGATGCTGCCTTTTAGAGTGTACGGGGTTGGGGGAGATAGGTCAACGCGCGGCCGCGGTGTTTTCTGTTGTGTGGGCAGACTAAAATGCGGTGATGGAGCGCTGGGAGAGCAGGCATGTTTGAACGCTATACAGAGAAGGCGCGGCGGGTGATCTTCTTTGCCCGGTACGAGGCAAGTCAGTTTGGGTCGCCTTACATCGAGAGCGAGCATATGCTGCTCGGATTATTGCGTGAGGACAAAGCGCTGTCGAGGCGGTTTCTCCGGTCGAACGAACTAGCGGAGTCGATACGCAAGCAGATCGAAGAGCACACGCCGCTTCGGGAGAAGACATCGACTTCAATCGATCTGCCGCTGTCAAATGAGTGCAAGCGGGTGCTGGCTTATGCGGCGGAAGAGGCGGAGCGGCTCCGGCAGGGACATATCGGAACCGAACATCTGCTGCTGGGATTGTTGCGCGAAGAGAATTTTTTTTCAGCGGCGATCTTGCAGGAGCGTGGGTTGCAGCTTCCGGCGGTTCGCGAGGAGTTGCAACGAGGGACACACGAAAGTGTACAGCGCAGTGAATTCTCCGGTGAACTGAAAGCGCCGGCGGCACACCAGTTAGTGGCGGCTGACTTTCTGGATGTTTCGTGCCGCCGACTCGGGCAGATGACGGAGTATCTTGTGGCTTGCGTGAAAAGGCTGTCGGAGGAGCAGATTTGGCGGCGGCATGGGGCGTATGAGAATGCCGTCGGAAATCTGGTGCTGCATCTTTGTGGGAATGCGCGGCAGTGGATCATGCATGGGGTGGGTGGGGCTGAGGATGTTCGGGTGCGGGATAAGGAGTTCAGCGCGGAGGGTGGTATGAGCGGGGCGGAGTTGATCGCGCTGTTTGAAGCTACGATGGATGACGTGAAAAGGATTATTGCCAGCGTGCCGGCGGAGAGAATGATGGAGCGGGTGCATCCGCAGGGGCGAGATGTGAGTGTGCTGGAGGCGATCTATCAGGTGGTGGGGCATGTGCAGCAGCACGTTGGGCAGATCATTTTGCTGACCAAGCAGATGCTGGAGACGGATCTGGATCTGACGATGCCTCGGCCTCGGTGATCTGTGTTTGGCGAAGCTGGATGAGGGCTGGGCTGGGCGGGTGGAGGTTGGGGTGGGTGGTTGCGGCGATGCAGGCCAGGCCTTCGAGGAGGGTGTGGGCTGGGGTGTTGAGGAACTGGTCGGGGATGCAGAAGACTCTGCGCTCTCGGACGGCTTTGAGGGAGTGCCAGTTGCGTTGGGTGATGACACGGTCGAGGGGAACGCGATTCCCTGCCCCGCACCAGGCGAAGAGGAGAACGTCTGGGTCGGCGGCGGCGATTTCTTCTCCGGTGGTGTGGGCACCGGGTGTGCCGAGATAGTGGCCTCCGGCGGCTTCGACTAGTTCGGCTACCCAGGATTGGGAGTGGATGAGAGGCTTGCCCCATTCCTCACAGTAGACGATTGGGGTTTGAGTGCGGGAGGCGCTTCGCCGGCGTGTGGATGCGATGGTAGATTGCATTTGCGTGATGAGGGCTTCGGCCTGGGGTTGGGCGTCGACTACTGCGGCGATGAGGCGGATGTCTTTGTAGATGTCGGCGAGGGAGTGGGGGGCCAAGGTCAGGACGGGGAGGCCGGATTTCAGGATTGCGGCCAGGGATTCGAGGCGGTAGGGGACGCTGGCGAGGATCAGGTCTGGTTTTGTGGCCAGGATTTCATCGGTGTTGGCGGTCCAGCTGTCGTGGAGGATTTGAGGGTTTTGCGCGGCTAGCTCGGGGAGGGCCTCAAGACAGTATTTTGTGCAGGCGCAGAGGGCGTCGAGTTTTTTTAGGGCGGCGAGGGTGATGGTGACGGAGGGCTGGAGGGAGGCTATGCGCATCGGATTTGAGTATGGCATCTTGAGAGACGGCGGGGTACCCCACCCTGTCAAAAGTTTGTAAAGTCTTAGGAACATGAGGTTTAGGTTTGGACTTCGTCATGTCGGGGTGTGCAAGCCAATGGGCGGGAGGAGCTTTCCAGGGAGGGGTTTGTCAAGTCTTCGCTCAGGGTCAGGCTCATAATGGCAAGCATTTTGGGCGATCGAAAACTACTATGAAGGCCACTCAATGGCAAGAGTTTTGTTGCGAGGCTATTCGACGGGGAGCTTGGCGTTGTAGCCGTCGCGGGCGATGATGGAGTACTTCTGCGGGTGGCCCTTTTCGTCCTGCATGCGCAGGGGGTGGCCCTCATTGTCTACCAGGAGGACTTTGACTTTGCGGTAGCTGCCGTCGTTTTTGTTGTTGGTTGGGCGGTAGGTGAGGACGTATTCGTTGCGGATCGAGTCGTTGATCTGGGCGAAGACGTCGGGCAGCGCGCCCTGGAAGACGGGGTTGAAGCTCATGCCGCCGGTCATCGCGGCGAAGGTGTTGAGCTGGTTCTGGGCCTGGAGGTAGTCGAGGTTGGCGATGGCTCCGTTCATACCGCCGCGACCGCCGTACATTTCGTTGATCAACGCGCCGGTGCCGATGGTGAAGATGGTGGTGTTGGTGCTGGATTTGACCTTGGCGAGGATCTTGTCGAGGGTGAGTTTGGAGAAGGTGTCGCGGCCGGAGCCGATGAGGATGATGTACTTGCGGCCCTCGATGCGGCTGCAGCGGTCAAGGGTCTCGTAGAGGGCATCGAAGAGGTTGGTGTCGGAGAAGCCGGGAATGATGAGGGACTGGAGAGATTGCGCGATGGTGTCCTTGTTGTTGGTGAAGTCGGTGAGGATGTGGGTCTTAAGGTCGTAGGTCATGACGGCGACGTAGTCGTCGGGACGCAAAGAACGGAAGAAGTAGTAGGAGGCGTTCCGCATGTCATTAATGAGGTAGTAGCTGTTGGCGGCGAACTCGAGCAGCATGACGGCGGTGATGGGAGTCTGGGCGACGCGGACGCTGGTGATGGTCTGGGGGACGCCGTCCTCGAGGACCAAAAAATTGTTGGCTTTGAGGCCAGGGACGAACTGGTGGGTCTTGTCGAGGATGACGTTGGCATCGATGTTGACGATGGGGACGTCGATGCGGAGGGAGTAGGTGTCTCCGTTAGGGTTCTTGACCTTGGGCGCGGCGGGGGCAGCGGGCGCGGGCGTTGGCTCGTCGGCCTCCTTCTTTTTTTTGAGGACGATGCTGCCGTTGTCGGTCGTTGGGCCGGCCTCGTCGGGGGGCGGAGGGACGGGCTTGGTCTGCTGGGGCGGGGTGGCTTGGGCATGCGCGCCGGAGAGGGGAAGGAGGAAGAGAGTACAGGCGGCGAGGAGAAGGACACGGGCCGGATGGTGAGGATGGATGGTCATCATCTGAAACTTTACTCCGATTTATTTGGACGGCCTTGCCGGGCGATGGTGAGTGCCGGGGTTTGGGGTTCGGTGGAGAGAGCGAAAAGCAGATTCCCTTCGGGAATGACAACTAGAAAGGCAGAGACATCAGCAGATTCCTCCGCTTCGCTGCGGAATGACAAACAAAAGGGGCATGCGGGATGTCTGTTGGCTCCGCCAGGGTTTGCAATGGACTATAGTCTGCTCTAGTAGTCTAAAAGACGTGATCGCTTCGATAAAGACTCGACGTTGGATGCACGGCCTGGCCGTGGGCTGGATGCTCGTGGGTGGGGTTCTGTCCAGTGGGTTGGCCCAGGCGCCCGCAGGGGGAATGGTTGCAGGGGTGTCGGGAGGCTGGACTCCGGTGCCGATGCCAGCGGCTGCTCCGGCGGTGACGAAGTTTTTCCCGTTGTCTGAGGTGAAGCGGGGGATGAAGGGCGTCGCGTATACGGTGTTCGAGGGGGTGAACCCGGAGCCGATGCAGGTGGAGATTCTGGGCCTGCTGAAGGATGCGCTGGGGCCGGGACAGGACATGATTCTGGCGCGGCTGCATGGGGAGAAGCCGGAGTATACGGGCGTGGTGGCGGGGATGAGCGGAAGCCCGGTGTATATCGACGGGCGGCTGGCGGGGGCATTGAGTTATCGGATTGGGCAGTTCAGCAAGGAGCCGATTGCGGGGATTACGCCGATCGAGTCGATGCTGCAGGTGCGGGATGGGAATGGCGCCGGTTCGGTGGGAATGCAGCGGGCTGGGGGAGAAAGAACAAATGCGGGGGTTCTTCGCACCGCTCAGAATGACAATGGTTTTTTTCAGTCGGGCGGTAGTTTTTCTGAGTCAGAGAGTTTTTCGAGGCATGAGCAGCCGGAGATCCGGGCCATGGAGACTCCGCTGGTGTTTGGCGGCTTCAGCCCGGAGACGGTTGAGCGGTTTGGGGACAGGTTCCGGGCGATGGGGTTGACGCCGGTGGCTGGGCTGGGCGGGGCAGACCCGACAGCGGTGCAGCCGGAGCCGCTGGTGCCGGGCAGTGCGGTGAGCGCGGTGCTGGTGCGCGGGGATTTGTCGATGGCGGGGACGTGTACCGTCACTTATGTTGACCCGAAGCGGCTGCTGGCGTGCGGACATCCGATTACGCAGTATGGGCCGGTGGATATGCCGATGACCAAGGCGGAGGTGCTGGCTTCGCTGGCGTCGCCTCTGAATGCGTTCAAGATTATTAACACGACGGAGACGGTGGGTGCGTTTACCGAGGACCGGGCTTCGGCGATTATGGGGCAGTTTGGCCTGAAGGCGCGAATGATCCCCGTGGAGGTAGAGGTAGTGCCTGCGGCGGGTGCGGACAAGACGGCGGCAGGCGTGGCGAAGACGCTTCACTTCGAGGTGCTGGACAACCGGCAGTTGACGCCTTCGACGATGCTGGTGTCGGTTTATCAGAGTCTGCAGACGAATAACACGGCGGCGGAGGAGATGAGTTACCGGTTGACCGGAGAGATTGGGGTGAAGGGCTTCTCGTCAGTGCGGATGCGGGGGATGATGGCGCAGACGGAGCTCTTCCCGGGCACGATCAATGCGGCGCTGCTGGTGAACGACCGGTTCAGCAAAGTGTATGGCAATCCACTGGAGCAGCCGGTGGTGACTGGGGTGAAGCTGAAGGCGGAGGCGATTCCGGCGCGGATGACGGCGGTGCTGGAGTCGGCGCGGCTGAGCAGGATTGATGCACATGCGGGAGATGAGATTGAAGTGGAGGCGACACTGCATCCTTATCAGGCCGAGGCACGGCTGGTGCGGGTGAAGGTAAAGCTGCCGGCGGAACTGACGCCGGGGACGATGCGGATGGTGGTGAGCGATGGCGCAACGGTGGACCGGCTGACAACGCGGACGGGAATGCAGCCAATCGGGCTCGCTGATACTGTGGCCGCGATGAACCGGATGCATGCGAACGACCGGGTGTACGTGACGCTTCTGAATCATGCGACGCAGGCGGTGCTCGAGGGCGAGGCGCTTCCGGGCGTTCCGCTTTCGATGGCGAATGTGCTGGAGCCGTTGAAGGACGCACAGAAGATGCAATTGACGGGGGAGAGCGTGGTAGAGGCGGGGTCGGCCGAGGCGGGGTATGCGGTTAGCGGGTCGCAGGTGTTGAACCTGTTGGTGAAGTAGTGTGGATCGCGTTAATAAAGTTGATTTGTGATTCTGTTGCCACCTTGACAGTTTGTGGAACCCGTCATCTCCATGCCAAAGAAGCAGAAGACCCGGGGTTAGAGCCGCTTGTATTTGCTTGATTTCTTCGCAGGGCTAAAGCCTGCGCTAATCCAAAAGCAACAACAAAGACTTTTCCTAGCCTGTAGAGACTTTCCTTGCGTGTAAAGATGCGTGGCCAGGAAAGACTTTTTTCGCAGCTTCTGTCGCGGAGTTGCGATTCTCTGGAGTGTGATCTTTTTCTCTTTGGGGTGTTGTAGCATCAGAGGGGTGAGCGCGGCGATATGCCCGCACTAAAGGGACAGATTCTAATGAGTGAAATACATGGTCTTGGTGTGCATGCGGCTGGTGCACAGTTACTCCCGTACAAATATGACCCCGGCGCCCTGGGCTCCAATGAGGTCGAGATCAAGATTTCGCATTGCGGTATTTGCCATAGCGATATTCACCTGATCGATAACGACTGGGGGATCAGCAAGTATCCGTTTATACCGGGTCATGAGATTGTGGGGACGGTTGTGGCAGTGGGCTCTGGCGTGAAGGACCGGACGATCGGTGAGCGAGTGGGGGTGGGCTGGCAGGCGGACAGCTGCGGGATCTGCGAATGGTGCAGGCAGGGGGACGAACATCTTTGCGCGAAGGCACAGCCTACGTGCGTGGGACGGAATGGCGGGTTTGCTGAGAAGGTTCGGGTGACTTCAAAGTTTGCGATACCGATACCGCAGGCGCTGGAGAGCGAAAACGCAGCTCCGCTGATGTGCGCGGGGATCACGGTATATAGCCCCATTCGGAACCATGGGGTAAGGCCATCGTCGCGCGTGGGGGTAATTGGCATTGGCGGGCTCGGGCATCTGGGGATTCAGTTTGCGAAGGCGTTTGGCGCTGAGGTTACCGCTTTCTCGACTTCGAAGGAAAAGGAAGCAGAGGCGAACAAGCTGGGAGCACACAATTTTGTGAATACGCGGGACACGGGGGCGCTGAAGAAGGTGGCGGGTTCGTTCGATCTGCTGCTGTCGACGGTGAGCGCGGACCAGGACTGGCAGGGCTATGTGGCGGCGCTGCGGCCTAAGGGGACGCTGTGTGTTGTGGGGGCGGCGCCTTCGCCGATGCAGTTGCAGGCGATGTCGCTGATCAGCGGGCAGAAGGCGGTGTCGGGGAGCAATACCGGGAGTCCGCGGGATTTGTTCGAGATGCTGGATGTGGCGGCGCGGCATGGGGTGAAGGCGGTTACGGAGCGGTTTCCGATGGCCAAGGCGAATGATGCGGTGGCTAAGGTAAAGAAGAGCCAGGTGCGGTATCGGGCGGTTCTGACGAATTAGGGCGACGACGGATTTGACGAATTGTATGGATCAAGAAACGCGAATGGGGGTGAGGGCTCGGGCTCTCGCCCTTTTTGTTTGCGGCAGATAGACTCATGATCAGAATGATGCGACGAATGTTGATGATGGCGGTGTGGGTGGCGGGGATTTTTCTGCTGCCGGGGTTGGCGAACGCGCAGGGCACGAAGCTGTGGAGCGTGGGTCGGTACGACGAGATGGAGAAGGGCTCGGCCGAAGGGATTGCGATTCGCAGCGATGGGCGGCTGGAGCCGGGGCCGGCGAGTTCGCTGGTGTATACGACGGGCAGGAGCTATGTGTGGTCGATGGCTAGCGATGCCGCGGGGAATGGCTATCTGGGGCTTGGCGGGGCGGCTTCGGGGTCTGCGGTAGTGATGAAGGTTGCGCCGGATGGGAAGAACTCGCAGATGTTTGCGGGGAAGGAGTTGGCAGCGCAGGCTGTGCGTCTGACGGCGGATGGGAGCTTGGTGGTTGCGACTTCGCCGGATGGGAAGGTGTATCGGGTGCCGGCTTCTGGCGGAGGTACTGCGGCTCCGGTGGTCGTGTTTGATCCGGCGACTACGGAAGAGAAGCCGAAGTATCTTTGGGACCTTGCGGTGGGTAAGGGTGGCGAGGTTTATGTGGCGGCTGGGGCACCAGCAGTGGTGTATCGCGTGCCTGCGGGTGGGGGGAAGGCGGAGGTCTTGTTCAAGACTGCCGATCAGCATATCCGGTGTTTGCTGCTGGCGTCCGATGGGACGCTGTGGGCGGGGTCGGATGGGTCTGGGGTGATCTATAAATTTGCTCCGTGGATTGCCGGCGCGAAGCCGTTTGCGGTTTATGCGGCGGGGCGGCGGGAGATTACTTCGCTGGCGATGGATGCGGCGGGAAATGTGTATGCCGCGGGGGTGGGGACGAAGGGACGTACGGCGCTGCCGCCGCTGCCGGTGTCGGGGAGTGTGGGGGTTTCGATTACGTTTGTACAGCCGGGGTCTTCGACGGCGGCGGGAGCGAATACGCTGGTGCCGGATGGGTCGGAGATTTACCGGATTACGGTGGATGGGTCTCCGCAGAAGCTGCTGACGCTGAAGGATGATGTGGTGTATGCGCTGGCGGTGCGGAATGGGAGTCTGCTGGCGGCGACGGGGAATCGGGGGCGGGTCTACAAAATAGAGACGGGGCGGGTGGACGCGGGCGGTACTGGCCGGTTTACCGATGTTGCGCACCTCGAGGCTTCGCAGGGGATGGCGTTTGCTCCGGTGAAGGATGGGTTGCTGGTGGCGACGAGCAATAGCGGGAAGGTGTTTCGGCTGGGCGATACGGTTGCGACTACAGCGACGTATACGAGCGAGGTCTTCGACGCGCAGGGCTTCGCGCAGTGGGGCCGGGCTGAGGTCAGGGCTGGAGCGGCGGCGGGCTTCGATTTGTTTGTGCGGAGCGGGAATGTGGAGAGTCCGCTGATGGGGTGGAGTGAGTGGGGCAAGGTTGGGTCGGACGGTGGATTTGCGGCGCCGGCGGGACGGTTTGTGCAGTGGAAGGCTGAGTTGCGGAGTGGGGGAACGGTCGATTCCGTGGCGTTGAATTATCTGCAGAAGAATGTGGCTCCGGTGGTGGATGAGGTGGTGGTGCCGCCGGGGGCGCGGGTGACGGCTCCTCCGGTTGCATCGGCTACGACGACGGTGCCGGTGGCCTTTCCTCCGGTCGCCGGAGCGCCGCCGGTGGTGAGCTTTTCGCCGGATGCGAATGCTGCCCCGCTGATGGCGCAGAAGGATAAGACCGGCGTGACCGTGCGTTGGATGTCGCATGACGACAATGGCGACGATCTGATGTTTGCGGTCTGGTATCGCGGAGTGGGAGAGGCGAACTGGCGGTTGTTGAAGGAGAAGATCACGGAAAAGGTGTATAGCTTCGATTCAGCGTTGCTGCCTGATGGGAGCTATGCGGTGAAGGTGGTGGCCAGCGATGCTCCGGTGCATACGGATGCGGAGGCGTTGACTGGAGAGCGTGTGAGTGAGGTGTTTGTGGTGGATACGACTCCGCCGGTGCCCGGAACGCTGACGGCGACGATGATTGCGGGGACTCCGCCCGCAACTCGTCCGATGATTCATGCCACGCTCGAGGCTCGGGATGCTGCTTCGCCGATTGCGCATGCGGAGTATTCCGTGGATGCGGGCCCGTGGCAGTATCTGGAGCCGGTGGGAAAGGTTTCGGACTCGCTGACGGAGCGGTATGACTTTACGGTGACGGTGCCTCTTGCGACCTCGCCATTGGCGGATGCGAAGGAGCATGTGCTGGCGGTAAGGGTGTATGACCGGTATGAAAATGTGGTCGCGGTCAAGGCAGTGGTTCGGTAATGACGGGGTGGCTGACGGGGCGTTTTCCGAAGTTCAGCCAGGACCGCCTGCTGCTGGTGGTCGACCTGATCGGGACGTTTGTGTTTGCAGTGGAAGGGGCGCTGGCTGGGATTGATGCGGGGTTGGATGTGTTTGGGCTGCTGGTGCTGTCGTTTGTGACGGCCCTGGGTGGTGGGACGATTCGCGATCTGCTGATTGGGGCGATTCCGCCGAATAGCATTCGAGATTGGCGTTATGGGGCGACGGCGTTTGCTGGTGGCGGCGCGGTTTTCTTTTTTCATCCGCTGTTTCAGCGGGTGCCGGTGCATTTGATGATTACGCTGGATGCTGCGGGGCTGGCGTTGTTTGCGGTGGCAGGTGTGGGGAAGGCGCTGGAGTATGGGATTACTCCGTTGCTGGCGATCATGATGGGTGCGGTGACGGGTGCGGGTGGCGGGACGGTGCGCGATGTGCTGCTGGCGCAGGTTCCGGGGGTGTTGCACTCGGATGTGTACGCGGCGGCGGCGCTGGCTGGAGCGATTGTGGTGGTGGTTGGGTTGAGGCTGAGGATGCAGCGCGCGGTGGCGATGAGTCTGGGCGCCGGGGCTTGTTTTGTGTTGCGGATGGTGGCGGCCTGGCAGCATTGGAATCTGCCGAGGGTGACGGTGCAGTAGGTTTTTCTGCCACTTGTCCTGCCGGACGGGCCCACTGCGCGTGGAGCGGCCGCTTCGTGGCGTGTACACCGGTTTGCGTCGTGGGATTGAATGGGGCCTCGCTCTGCTCGGGGCATGCAGGTGCTGGTGGGATAGTAAGCTGGGGTTCGATGCGATTTGAACTTTTTATTGCGGCGCGTTATCTGCGGGCGAAGCGGCGGCAGGCTGTGGTGGGGGTGATTACGGCGATCTCCGTAATTGGGGTGGCGGCTGGGGTTGCTTCGCTGATTATTGCGCTGGCAATTACGAATGGGATGCGAAGGGATTTGCAGGAGCGGCTGGTGGGGTCGACCTCGCATGTGGACCTGATGCGGGTGGCGGGAGATGGGATACGGGATTGGCGGCCTCTGCTGGAGCGGTTGCGAAAGCTGCCGCATGTGGTGGCGGCGGCTCCGGGGCTGTATGGGCAGGTGCTGATCTCGCATGGGGCGCGGAGTGGCGGTGGATTGATCAAGGGTGTGATTCCGGCGGATGAGATGACGGTGGGGGATCTGTTGCAGAGCGTGCGGGAGGGCTCGGCGGCGGCGTTGGAGCCTGAGGCTGCTTCTTCACCGCCCTCGCCGAACGGCTTACATCCCACCCTTCGCGGTGAGACTGCGAAGAATGGGGCATCCGAAGTGTCTGGGTTGGGAAGGGAGAAACCCCACCTTAGCGCGATGAAACCGCGCGAAGGTTCTGCCGCAGGCGCCGATGGGGCACCCGGTTCTGGGGCGGGCTCCGCGGCGCAGGCTGTTCCTCCGATTGTGATCGGGAAGGATTTGGCCGAGACGATTGGGGTGAAGGTTGGAGATGGAGTGCTGGTTACGAGTCCGCAGGGGGAGTTGACGCCGCTGGGGTTGGTGCCGCGGTATCAGCGGTTCCAGGTGGTGGGGATCTTCAAGTCGGGGTTTTATCAGTATGACTCGAGCTATGCGTTTGTGCGGTTGAAGGATGCGCAGAAGTTGTTCTCGGAGCCGGATTTGATCTCGGTGATCAGCTTCAAGGTGGATGATCTTTATCATGCGGACCGCGTGGGGCGGGAGATTGAAGCCGCGGCGGGCAAGGGGTTTCAGGCGACGAACTGGATGGAGCAAAACCGCGAGCTGTTTCGCGCGCTCAAGCTGGAGCAGATTGTCACGTTCATTGTGCTGGCGCTGATTGTCTGTGTGGCGGCGTTGAATATTTTGATTGCCCTGACCATGATGGTGATGGAGAAGACGCGGGATATTGCGGTGTTGATGAGCTTTGGGGTGACGGGGAGCCAAGTGCGGAGGATATTTCTGCTGCAGGGTTTCTTGATCAGTGTGATTGGGACGGTGCTGGGGCTCATTCTTGGATATGGGTTGAGCTGGGTGGGGGGGCATTATCCGTTCCCGCTGAATGCGGAGGTCTATTCAATCGATCATCTGCCGTTTGCGCCGCAGCTTTGGCATGGGGTGATTGTGGCGGTGGTTTCGTTGGGAGTTAGTTTGGTAGCTACGCTTTATCCGAGTGGGAGTGCGGCGAAGGTGCTGCCGGCGGAGGCTTTGCGGTATGAGTGAACGGAGATTGAAGTATGGGCAGTTGGCGCCGGAGGGTTTGGCGAAGATGTCGGCGCTAGAACATTACCTGAATACCGAGACCGGGCTGGAGGCGTTGCTGCTGGGGTTGGTCCGGCTCAGGGCTTCGTTGATGAATGGGTGTGAGTATTGCATTCATGTGCACACGGCGGAGTTGCGGAAGATTAAAGAGACAGAGGCGCGGATCGCGTGTGTGGCGGATTGGCGCGGCTTGGAGGTTTATACGAAGCGGGAGCGAGCGGCGCTGGCGTGGACGGAGGCGGTGACGAATATTCAGGAGGGGCATGCTCCGGATGTGTTGTATGAGGCGGTGAGGGCGGAGTTCACGGATGTGGAGACGGTGAATCTTACGCTGGCGATTTCTACGATTAACGCGTGGAACCGGATTGCGATTGCGCTGGGGGCGCATTCGGCGCGTGGGAATGAGGTGAACGGTTGATGGCTCCGAGCGAGGGGGATGTGCGGTTTGAGAATGAGGGTTCGCTGGAGCCTCTGCCGGGGGTGCGGGAGCGGACGGTGGTGATGCGGGCGGTGGGGTTGACGAAGATCTATGCGGCGGTTTCCGAGGGTGGGGGTTCGGCGCGGCCGGCGCTGGAGCTGTTTCGCGGGCTGGATTTGAAGGTGCATGCGGGCGAGATGGTTGCGATTGTGGGGGAGAGCGGCGCGGGGAAGAGTTCCCTGCTGCATCTGCTGGCTGCGCTGGATACGCCGACGGCGGGGGAGGTTTGGTGCGGGGAGACCAGGCTGAGCTCTCTTACGCCGAGGCAGGCGGCGGAGTTTCGCAATCGGGATGTGGGCTATGTGTGGCAGTTCCACTATCTGCTGCCGGAGTTTTCCGCGGTGGAGAATGTTGCCATGCCGCTGCTGGCGCGAGGCATGAGGCGGGGTGTTGCGCTCGATAAGGCGCGGGTCTGGCTGGGAGAGGTGGGGCTGGCAGACCGGGTTTCGCATCGCTCGGGCGAGTTGAGCGGAGGCGAGCAGCAGAGGGTGAGCCTGGCGCGGGCGCTGGTGACGAATCCGAAGATTCTGCTGGCCGATGAACCTACGGGCGATCTGGATGGGAAGACGGCGGAGACGGTGTTCGGGTTAATTCAACGACTGCACGAGGCGCATGGGCTGACGAGTGTGCTGGTGACGCACAATCTGGAGTTTGCCCAGCGGTGTGACCGGGTTTTGCGGCTGCGGGACGGAAGGCTGGAAGATGCCAGAACGCTGGGATAAACGTCAAATAGACCTGACAACCTTGAGAGGTTAATTTCAAATCAAACATTTTGTTGAGTTTGGCTTCGAGTAGGGATGTTGCAAGGCATAGGAATGCACCTAGTTTGGTGCTGGTTTTGCACAAGGTGCATCTAAAAGAGTGCTAAGTTAGGGCATAACTTTTGAGGGATTTCGATAATTTGGGATGCACGACTACACTGTAGTAGTGGAATGGGTGCTTTGCAGGTTGAAGTTGCCTGGTTAGTCCCTGAAAGTGGAGATACAAGGGGACGGTTGTTGGGACCAATGGCGCTATGTGGCCTTCGGGCCGGATAGTGGCCGGCTTGAAGGGGATACCATGTTCGAACGCTATACGGAAAAGGCGCGTCGGGTAATTTTCTTTGCCCGGTATGAGGCTAGTCAGTTTGGGTCGCCTTATATTGAGACCGAGCATCTGCTGCTTGGTCTGTTGCGGGAGGACAAGGCGCTGACGAACCGCTTTTTGCGGTCGCATGCTTCGGTGGAGTCCATACGCAAGCAGATTGAGGGGCACACGACGATTCGGGAGAAGGTGTCGACTTCAGTCGATCTGCCGCTGTCGAACGAGTGCAAGCGGGTGCTGGCGTATGCGGCTGAAGAGGCGGAGCGGCTTTCGCATAAACATATTGGGACCGAGCATCTGCTGCTGGGTCTGCTGCGCGAGGAGAAGTGCTTTGCGGCAGAGATTCTGCAGGAGCGTGGGTTGCGGCTGCCTGCGATTCGCGAGGAGTTGCAGCGGACGACTCAGGAGAAGGTGCCGTCGTCGCAGGGGAGCAAGGCGCAGCGGGGAGAGCAGAGTATGCTGGCGGAGTTTTCGCGCGACCTGACGCAGAGTGCGATGGACCAGCAGCTTGATCCGCTGGTTGGGCGGGATGCGGAGGTGGATCGGGTGATCCAGATTCTGTGCCGCCGGACGAAGAACAATCCTGTGTTGATCGGCGAGCCGGGTGTGGGTAAGACGGCGATTGTGGAGGGCCTGGCGCAGAAGATTGCGGATGGTGAGGTGCCGAGTTTTCTGGCTGACAAGCGAGTGCTGGCGTTGGATCTTTCGTTGATCGTGGCCGGCACGAAGTATCGCGGGCAGTTTGAAGAGCGGCTGAAGACGATCATGAAGGAGTTGATGGAGAATCAGAACTCCATCGTGTTCATCGATGAGTTGCATACGCTGGTTGGCGCTGGGTCGGCGGAAGGTTCGCTCGATGCCGCGAATATCTTGAAGCCGGCTTTGAGCCGCGGCGAGATTCAGTGCATTGGCGCAACGACTCCTGCGGAGTATCGGAAGTCGATTGAGAAGGATCGGTCGCTCGAGCGCAGATTCCAGGCGGTGAAGGTTCCTCCGCCGAATGAGGAAGACGCGATCAAGATCATCATGGGGATCAAGGAGAAGTATGAGAAGTTTCATGCTGTCTCTTATACGGATGATGCGATTACTTTTTCGGTGTCGCACTCGAGCCGGTATATTCCGGATCGGTTCCTGCCGGATAAGGCGATCGATCTGATCGATGAGGCGGGTGCGCGGGTGAAGCTGCGGCAGACTTCGATGCCCGAGGAGTTGACCGAGGTGCAGAAACGGATCAAGTTCATCGTGCACCGGATGGAGAACGCGATTGCGAATCATGAGTTCGAGAAGGCGCGGTTCTACTCGGATGAGGAGCGCAAGGAGCGGGAGAACCTAAGGGCGCTGCGGGACAAGTATCACCTGGATGATTCTTCGGCGGGGATTGTGACGCGCGGGGACATCGAGGATGTGGTTAGCAGATGGACTGGTGTGCCGATTACTTCTCTGAAAGAAGAGGAGACGCAGCGGTTGTTGCGCGTCGAGGAAGAGCTGCACAAGCGCGTGATCTCGCAGGATAAGGCGATCTCGGCGCTGGCGCGGGCGATTCGTCGGTCGCGGGCCGGGTTGAAGAATCCGGCGCGGCCGATTGGGAGCTTCCTGTTCCTTGGGCCTACGGGCGTGGGTAAGACGGAGATGGCGCGGACGCTGGCGCAGTTCCTGTTCGGCTCGGAGAAGGCCTTGATCCGGTTCGATATGTCGGAGTTCATGGAGAAGCACTCGGTCAGCAAGTTGATTGGTTCGCCTCCGGGATATGTCGGCTATGAGGAGGGCGGTCAGCTTACGGAGCGGGTGAAGCGCAATCCGTACTGCGTCGTGCTGCTGGATGAGATCGAGAAGGCGCATCCGGATGTGTTCAATCTGCTGCTGCAGGTGTTTGAAGATGGGCAGCTGACGGACGGCCTGGGCAACACAGTCGATTACAAGAACACGATCATTATCATGACTTCGAACATTGGGGCGAAGCACCTGCAGAAGCGGCAGGGGCTTGGATTCCAGAGCGAGAAGGAAGACATGGTGATGGACAAGATGGAGGAGCTGGTTCGCGGCGAGGTGAAGCGGACGTTCAATCCGGAGTTCCT